>CAYFLE010000235.1:769-2288 GCA_964343645.1 uncultured Chitinophaga sp.
ATCCGAAATGGACTTACTATTCCCCCACGACTTGGCTTTAAAACCATTGCACACGTTTTTACCAAACCCCGTTGGTGGATAAACCTTCTTACTACCAAAAAATTAGAATTTGCTGCTTTTCGCGGCTGGGATAAACCTTTGGCGGAGTTAGCTTCGCATATTTTCGATTCAACGATGACTTTTGAAGATTTATCTTGGGTCAAATCTGTATGGAATGGCAAACTAGTTATCAAAGGGATTCAGTCCGTTGAGGACGCACTAAAATGCAAAGACGCTGGCGTTGACGCGATAGTCTTATCAAATCACGGTGGGCGACAATTAGATCGTGGAACAGTCCCGCTCGAAATTCTTCCTGATGTGGTAGCTGCGGTTGGTAAAGATCTTGATGTATACATTGATGGCGCCATCATGAGTGGACAAGATGTGTACGGAGCAATTGCACTTGGTGCAAAGGGTGTACTCATTGGGCGCGCTTATCTATATGGCATCATGGCAGGTGGACAATATGGAGTCGAAAAAGCTGTTGAGATTTTACAAAAAGAACTTGTTAATACCATGCAACTTTGTGGGGTAAGAAACCTTGAAGAAATTAAACATCTTGGTGCAAAAATTCGGATGTGAAATTCAATTTCGATTATTCCTACCCTTTCTAAGGGTAAAGTACTGATCCAAGCAGCATTAGCGAGCAAAAGAGCATAAGTAGAAAAGCTAAATTCAACATTACTCTTGATAATCGCTTCCCTCTCAGTTCTCCCATGACTTTGTTATTCTTTGAGATTTTCGCAATTAAAAATATGAGCGGGACCGCTACTAAGCCATTAATTACTGCCGCAAATACCAGTGATTTGATAGGATCTATGCCTATCACGGTGAAAAACCAACCCATAACAGTAGAAAAAATTATTACCCAATAGAATTGCTTTGCTTGGTTAAGTTTGTAATCTAAACCTTCTCGCCAATCAAAGGCATCACTGACTGCGTAAGCAACAGAACCTGCCAATACTGGAATGCCACGTAAACCCATTCCAATTACGCCAAGTGCGAAAAGTAATTTGGCTAATGTCCCAGCATGAGGGAATCCCTCAACAAGTGGTTCAAGTGCTTTCGCTGCATCCGCTGCAGTTCCGATATTTTTTACACCGTTTTCATGTAGGACCACTGCGGCGGTAATAATCATAAACCAACTACCAATTTGAGAGATACTCATTCCGATTGATGTGTCTTGACGAATTTCGCTGATGCCTCTCACACGCATATTATTTTGCTTTGAGTAATTCTGTTCTTCCACCTCTTCGGCCGTTTGCCAGAAAAACATATATGGACTGATTGTTGTTCCTAGGATTGCCACAATCACATACCAATATGCAGAGTTCCACTGTAGTTGCGGGATAAACGTGGCTTTTATTACTTCAATCCAGTTTGTTGTGACCATTAGCGCCACTGCAACATAAGAAATTAGCGACAACGCAAGTATTTTTAGAAATTTCGCATACGTGTGATAACCGATAAATATTTCTAA
>CAYFLE010000236.1:0-835 GCA_964343645.1 uncultured Chitinophaga sp.
TGTCAATATTATTCTCTTCTCTTTTTTGGAGGACGGCAACCATTGTGTGGAATAGGCGTCACATCCTTAATCATCACCACCTCAATTCCGCTCTGTGAGAGAGAACGAATAGCACCCTCGCGACCAGAACCAGGACCTTTCACATAAACATCTACACGCTTTAAACCCGCATCAAAGGCTGTTTTTGCAGCATCTGCAGCAGCCATCTGAGCAGCATACGGCGTATTTTTCTTAGAACCGCGGAATCCCATTTTACCGGCGCTGCTCCAAGAAATTACCTGACCTGTTTTGTTAGTCAAGCTGACAATGATATTATTGAAAGTTGCAGAAATGTGTGCATCTCCGTAAGCATCCACTTTTACCACTCTTTTTTTAGAAGCTGCTTTTGCGCTGGGCTGCTGTTGTTGTGCTTTTGCCATGTTCGTTATTGAGGTAGTCGATTAAATTAATTATTTCTTAGGTGCCTTCTTTTTACCCGCAACTGTCTTACGCTTTCCTTTACGAGTACGGCTATTTGTTTTTGTACGTTGTCCGCGAACTGGAAGACCTTTACGATGACGAAGTCCACGATAACAAGCGATATCCAATAAACGCTTGATGCTCATTTGTACTTCAGAACGCAATTGTCCTTCAACTTTCAACTCCTCAGTAATCACCGAACGGATACCATTCAGCTCATCGTCATTCCACTCATTGACTTTCTTGTTGTAATCAATATTGTTTTTGTCGAGGATGTAACGAGCTGTTGCAGGACCGATTCCATAGATATAGGTCAGTCCGATTTCTCCTCTTTTGTTTTTTGGTAAGTCTACACCGGCGATACGAGCCATAACTG
>CAYFLE010000236.1:999-2282 GCA_964343645.1 uncultured Chitinophaga sp.
TTGTTTATAACGAGGATTTTTTTTGTTGATGATGTACAACTTGCCCTTGCGACGAACAATTTTGCAGTCCGCGCTGCGCTTTTTAATGGAGGCTCTTACTTTCATCGATTTTTAGTTTGTCGGTCTTATTTATAACGGAAATTGATCCGTCCCCTAGTTAAATCATATGGAGAAAGTTCCACACCAACCTTATCGCCAGGTAAAATGCGGATGTAATTCATTCGCATCTTTCCAGAGATCGTAGCAAGAATTTCATGGCCATTTTCAAGTTTAACTCTGAACATTGCGTTAGACAATGCTTCTAAAATGACTCCATCCTGCTTGATCAGCGGTTGTTTCGACATACGATTTTAAGGGGTGCAAAGATAGGTCGTTATCAGTGAATAACGAAGAAAAACCGTAAAATTTTAGAACTCAAGTAATTACTCGGCCCAACTCATCACATAGCCTTGATTTTCAATGCCTAAGGCTTGTTTGGTCAACATTAAGGGACGGAAGGTGTCTACCATCACCGCTAATTCCTTGGTTTCTTTGGCACCAATGCTCTTTTCAACGGCTCCGGGATGGGGGCCATGCGGGATGCCTGCTGGATGAAGTGTAATCATTCCCCGGGTGACACTTTTACGGCTCATAAAGTCGCCATCCACATAGTAAATGACCTCATCACTATCAATGTTGCTATGGTTATAAGGAGCAGGGATTCCTTGCGGATGATAATCATACAGGCGAGGCACAAAAGAACAAACTACAAAACTATTGGTCTCAAAAGTTTGGTGTATCGGTGGCGGCATGTGCACACGACCCGTGATGGGTTCAAAATCATGGATGGAAAAAATATAAGGATAACAACAGCCATCCCACCCTATCACATCAAAGGGATGCGTACCATAATGCAAGCCGTACATCACGCCTTTTTTCTTAGCGCGAATCAAAAAATCACCCTTTTCGTCAATAGTCAATAGATCCTGTGGCGGACGAATGTCTCTTTCACAATACGGCGAATGTTCCATCAACTGCCCAAACTTACTCATGTAACGCTTGGGATAACGTAATGGTGAAAATGATTCAACAATGAAAAGACGATTGGCAGGCGTATCAAAATGAATTTGATAGATGGTGCCGCGTGGAAGAATAATATAATCCCCGTACGAAAATGGAAGCTGCCCATATTGAGTCATCACCTTTCCAGATCCTTCATGTACAAAAATCAGTTCGTCGGCATCGGTATTTTTATAGAAGTACGAAGTCATACTCTGTTGCGGAGCAGCGAGCACAATATGACA
>CAYFLE010000237.1:0-2255 GCA_964343645.1 uncultured Chitinophaga sp.
AGGCCAAGAACAATAATATTTTAGCCGTGGGTCCCTACTCCGCTGATGCATTTTTCGCCAGAGGCAGCTACGAACATTTTGATGCGGTGTTAGCCATGTACCACGATCAAGGATTGATTCCTTTTAAAACGATTGCGAGTGGCGAGGGAGTAAACTTTACTGCAGGGCTTCCGGCCGTTCGCACCTCACCGGATCACGGAGTGGCTTTTGACATTGCAGGAAAAAATAAAGCGGATCACCATTCTTTTATCGCCTCGATTTTTGAATGCGTTGATATCATCAATCGACGAAATGGTTTTGCAGACATGCGAAAAAATCCACTTCGCAAAGCATCTAAAGCGATGCTTGCCAACGCAAAAGACGAGGCACTAGAAGATTGATTAGTTGAGTTGGTCGTCGGAAACGCCCTTATTGATCTGGTAGGATTTATAAAGGATTTCCACTTTCCCTTTTTGAGGCCCCTTTAGCTGATTATTTTTTGCAGCCCCGTTGTCGTAATCCAATGTAGTTCCCTTTGGCAATTTAAAATCACGGGTATTAAACTCTACAATTACTTTATCAGGTAATCCCCAAGCCGTATAGGTCCCATATCGCATTTGAATTTCGTAGGTTCCATTTTCCCTTGTACTAATCACCGAACGAACGACCACTAGCCTGGCAGCATCAATATACAAAGTAGCACGCGTTATTTCCTCCGCATCATTAATCGGAAACACTTTTACTGCCTGGCAATTTATTCCTTCTACTACCGCAGTGCCCGCATCAATGGCTTCAAAATTTTGTAAGCCCAATACATTATTCAAATTGATATTAACCGTACCCTTGGGCACAAAAGAAACCCCTTTTTGATTTTTAATTTTTAGTTTATCAGGTTTTCGGTAATAGACATTGACTAAAGAGACCGGTGCTTTGATAAATAGGACATTGGTTTTCAATTGAGCCACTGCCATATAGTTATTAACCAAATCATATTTCTTTTTTACTCCCGCCAGCAGCGTCGTTGGATCAATAGCCGCTTGCACCGAAATCACTTCGGCAAAAAAAAGAAGTGTCACCAACAATCCTCTTAACATAAAATATCTTTTTTACGATATCCAATCACCGCCAATCCAACAAAAAGAAAAGTATAGCCTAACAAGATAAGACCGCTTTTTAATAACGCCATCGGATTTTCAATGGATCCGTCAATCGTAACGCCCTCCGCGTTTTTCTCCACATAAAAAAATCCTTTCCAGCCTAACATATGCGTCGTGAAAGACCAAGGGTTAATGGTTTGTTCAAAAACGGGAACTTTTAATTGCTGAATGATGGTAAACACAATGACAATACAAACCGTAGCCACAATGGGACCCAATGCATTTTCTGCATACACTGACAGAAATAATGCCATTGCGGCAATCATGGTTAATGCTAATGCAGCATAGATAAATGCGCCAAAAAATCGCCAAAGCACATCGTGCTGACTAATAATATGCAAATCAGTTTCTCTAAAAACTACTAAGTCTTCTTGTCCAAAAAGTAATAAACTGCCGAGCAGTGCAAATAGCGCCATCCACAATAACAATAAGATTACATAAACGGTACTCGCAGAAAATTTAGCAAGCAGCAATGTGGTACGCGAGGTAGGCTGTGCAGCTAACATTCGTAATGTACCAGTTTGTGCTTCCCCGGCAATCATATCTCCTGCAATGAGGGCCACCAATAATGGAACATGAATCAAAATCAAATGAAGGATAGCGACGCAAACAAAATATCCATTCAAAATTTGTTGTTCGGGAATTTCAAAGGTATCGGCTTGACTGTCGGTAAAGAAGCGAATAAACTCAGTCCCATTTACACGCAACGCAAATTGCACCAGTAATACAATCACCGCAATCGCACCAAACGCAATATAAGTTCGTGGTCGACGAAATATTTTAAATAGCTCGATATATAAAATGGAGGCAAACATCATTGACCAGTTAAGGATAAGAAATACGCTTCCAACACATATCGTTTTTCAGGAACAGCCTGCAATTTTAATTGACTCGCTTTTTCTGTTAAAGACTGCATGGACTCTTCGGCTACTTTTTTCCCCTTGTGAATAATGAGTACACGATCCGCAATCATTTCAATTTCACTGAGCAGGTGCGAAGACACGATGACCGTTTTGCCTTGCTCTTGACACAATGAGCGAATCAACTGCCGCATATCGGCAATGCCTTGCGGATCTAATCCATTAGTCGGTTCGTCGAGTATGAGTAATTGCGGATCAT
>CAYFLE010000238.1:0-2249 GCA_964343645.1 uncultured Chitinophaga sp.
CTGCTCATGAACAGAGCAGTCAGCACGAAAAGTTGTTTTTGCATATTGCAAAATTTTGTGTGACTGCCTCCGTAGTTAAAGTAGAAAATAAAAAGGTGCCCTTACACCTTTCGATCTTCAAGCCTTTCACCCGAAAGCTGAATAAATATGTGATGATGCGGCAGGTCTTCTGGCTCATCCTCGTTAAAGGCCTTCCCGATCAAACAGTGGCTCTTTCTTTAACGTTGCCCAAGGGCAGGATTCACAGCTACGGGGATAGCACCGGATTCATTGGTATTACACCGGATTTCCCTTTTGATTCCTTTCGGAAACCGTATCGACTCAAAAGTATAGACTCGTATTGATTTGCTTGGCAGAACTTATCAACGGCTTGTGAAGAATTTAGTTTCGTATCTTGTTTACCACTAACCAACTATTATGGCGGCAAGCAAAAAGTTGAATCTATTTGACATTAGTTTGATTGTGGTGAGCCTGGTGATCGGCATGGGCATTTTTCGAGTGCCTGCCTCCGTAGCAGCCACATCAGGAACCGAAACTATTTTTTTTGGCGTGTGGATTGCAGGAGGTTTGATTGCGCTTTGTGGCGCTTTAACCTATGCAGAGATTGGTCGTCGCTTACCAGCCATGGGCGGATATTATAAAGTGTTCGCCGAATGTTATCATCCATCTATTGGGTTTTCAGTTAATGCGATTATTCTCATTAGTAATGCCGCTTCACTTGCCATTGTCGCATTAATTGGAGCTGATTATGTGAGTGATTTATTATATGGCCAACCGAGTGGTACTTTGTTTAATACGTTAGTGGCCATTGTAGCAGTAGGGATTTTTTACCTCGTGAATCTATCTGGACTTAAAACCAGTAGTCGCACACAAAACATTCTCACCATTGCTAAAATTTCGATGATTGTGATTTTGATTGCGAGTGTGATCAAAGGAGTGATAGTGGTGCCGCATGGTTACAATGAAACAGATCCGCTTTTCACCGTACAGGATAAAAGTCCTTGGGCGCTTTTTTTGATTTCACTGATACCTGTGTGTTTTGCATTTGGGGGCTATCAACAAACCATCAATTTTGGGGGAGAAGTAGAAAAGTCGTCCAATATTCCCAAAGGGATTTTAATTGGGATTGTCATTGTTACGTCTTTGTACTTATTGATTAATTACGCATATACCACAGTGATTGGCTATGAGCCCATGAAAAATGCTACCGCAATTGGGGCTTTACTCTGTGAAGCGTGGTTTGGTAAGGCTGGTGCAAAAGTGTTTGATGGTCTCATGTTTTTATCGGTGATGGCTTATGTCAATGTGATATTACTCAGTAACCCCCGCGTGATGTATGCGATGAGTAAGGACGGGGTATTTCCTAAAGTATTTGGAATTCGAAATGAAAAAACGGGGGCAATCACAGTAAGTTTAACTGTCTTTTCTATCGCTACTATTGTGGTTAGTTTTTTTGGAAAAGGGGTAGACCCGATTCTTAATTTCAGCATGTTTTTAGATTCTATCGGGATGGCTACGTCGGCCGCCGCCCTGTTTATTTTACGAAAAAGAAGTCCCGAGGACACCAAGGGTTGGATCCGCTATACCCCCATTTTTGCTTCTCTTTTTGTGGCGGCTTATTTTGCCATTGCCACCGGGGTATTTATGAAAGATCCGGTGGCGGCATGGACCGGAACGGGTCTTTTAGGGTTTTTCTTATTGATTTACAGGGTTTTCTATTATAAAAAGACGGTCTAAAACCCCATTTCTTAACAGGAAAAGTCGCTTTGATGGTGTATATTTGATACCCCGTTTTCACGGGATGTAAACTCCTGTCATGCGTTATTTTTCGACACTACTTCTCGCTTTTGGTTTGCTGATTCAGGGCTTAACGGCCCAGGCCCAGCCGGCATTGAACCCGGACCTGCTTTCTGACCAGCAATTGATCCAGCTTTTTTCAGTGGGTACTGAAAAAAATATGACCCTAGCCCAATTGGAAATCCGGGCCCAGGAATTAGGGTTCACGCCCGCGCAATTACCGGCCTTGAAAAAGAGATTGGAGCAGCTGCGTCAAAGCAAGGGCAATAATTCACTCACACAAGAAACTGCTGATACGCGTCGATTTACAGAAAAGACTCCGCGCAAAGTTCCTGCAAAAGATAGTACTGGTTCGCTTCCCATTTTTGGTGCTTCCTTGTTTGAACAAGAGTTACTGAGCTTTGAACCGAATCTAAATATTGCAACGCCACAAAATTATTTGATTGGTGCGG
>CAYFLE010000239.1:0-2235 GCA_964343645.1 uncultured Chitinophaga sp.
TGGATGGGTCGATAAAAAGTTTAAATTTATAAATATGCAAATCAGATTTCAAAACAGTCCAACCGAAACGAGTCAAATGAACACGCAGGAGTTGCGTTCTAATTTTCTTATTGAAAATTTAATTCAAGTCAATAAAGCGGTGTTAGTATACTCACATTATGATCGAATGATTGTGGGTGGTGTGGTCCCTGGCAATCAAGCTGTAGAACTGCCCAATGAAGACGAGTTAAAAGCTTCTTTTTTCTTAGAGCGTCGTGAAATGGGTATTATTAATGTTGGTGGCACGGGTGTAGTAGTGGCAGACGGTGTTAATTATGAAATTGAGAAATTAGAATGTGTGTATTTGGGTAAGGGAACCAAGGATGTAAAATTCCAAAGTAAAGATGCTGCAGCCCCTGCACATTTTTATTTGCTTTCTGTGCCGGCACATCAAGCTTACCCAAATCGTAAAATGACAAAAACGGAAGCAACGCCGGTGAATATGGGAGATATTGCTACCTCTAATAAACGGACTATCTATAAATACATCCATAATGATGGCATACAGAGTTGTCAATTAGTAATGGGTCTTACGACATTAGAAACAGGAAGTGTTTGGAATTCGGTGCCTCCACATACCCATACAAGACGTATGGAGGCTTATTTTTATTTTGATATCGATCCTGCACAACGCGTGTTTCATTTCATGGGCGAACAACAGGAAACTCGACATCTAGTTATTGCAAATCATGAGGCAGTTTTATCAACTCCTTGGAGTATGCACTTTGGAGTAGGCACTGCTAATTATGGATTTATCTGGGGAATGGCTGGAGAAAATAAAGAGTTTACAGATATGGATCCTAAGCCTATTGCTAGTTTGAAATAAAAACGAGTTGCTGATCCATGAATAAGGTATTATGTTTTGGTGAGTTACTGCTTCGATTTTCACCTTCTCCCAATGGAGAGTGGCTTTCAAGTAATCAAATGCCTGTATTTGTTGGAGGTGCCGAGTTAAATGTAGCTACTGCTTTATCCACTTGGGGCGTTCCTGTTAAATATTGCACCGCAGTTCCTGATCATGCTGTTGCTCGAGATATACTTTCTTTTGTAGAAAAGAAGAATATTGATACTTCCCCTGTGGTATTTTCGGGAGATCGGTTAGGCCTTTACTATTTGAGTACTGGATCCGATATGAAAAGTGCTGCCACTGTTTTTGATCGCAAGGATTCTTCTTTTGCTACTCTCGCCACTGGTATAATAAATTGGGACGCTATTCTTCAAGATGTTTCTTGGTTTCACTTTAGTGCTATTGCTCCTGGATTAAGCAAGTCCGCTGCTGCGCTGTGTAAAGAAGCACTCGAGGCCGCTTCTAGTAGGAGTATTCCCATTTCTGTTGATTTGAATTATCGACCACTTCTTTGGAAGTATGGATGTTCTCCACAAGAAATAATGCCTGAATTAGTTCAGTACTCCGATGTTGTAATGGGAAATCTCTGGTCAGCTAACACGTTACTGGGCATTCCACTCGATACATCTTTAGAAAAAAACCCAACTTTCGACACCTACCTTGCGCACGCCACTGCAACGGCTACAGCCATACTGTCTAACAATCCTACTTGTAAGTATGTTGCTAATACATTCCGGTTTCATGAAAATCAGCATGCAGTTCATTACTATGCTACATTAAACACAGCGCAAGGGCAAACAGTTTCTCCAACATTTAATACGCAGCAAATTGTAGATAAAGTAGGTAGCGGTGACTGCTTTATGGCAGGGCTGATCTATGGAATGATACATAAACATCAGCCAGCTGATATTATTTCTTTTGCAGCTGCCGCTGCTTTTGGAAAACTGCATGAAAAAGGAGACACGACCAGTAATAGTATTTCAGCTATTCAACAATTAATCAGTCAACACATCTAGTTTAAAATAATATTGCATGAATCAAACTTCAATGAGTAATTACCGATGGACTGTTTGCGGACTTGTATTTTTTGCCACTACTGTCAACTATTTAGATAGAGCGGTGATTGCAATTCTGAAATCGCCATTAACTGCGGAGTTCAACTGGACAGAAACAGACTATGCCAATATTGTGATTGCTTTTCAAATTTGTTATGCAATTGGATTTTTAGGTGCTGGACGGTTTATTGATAAAGTGGGTACTCGTTTAGGGTATGCCATTGCCACGGCACTTTGGTCTTTAGCTGCAATGGCCCATGGCCTTGTCAATAGTACAGCGGGCTTTATTGCCGC
>CAYFLE010000240.1:0-1007 GCA_964343645.1 uncultured Chitinophaga sp.
AAATTTCAACTACTAATCCCCACTTTATCCTTAAATTCCTATAGGATTTTTGCACATTATTCGCAGAACCAAGGGATGCCATGCAGCCAGTGCCGTATGCCAACAGGTTAATCGCTGTCCACGGCATGATGGGTTTTATCCAGTACGCCATTGGATTTTCAGTTCCTCTTCTCAAGCGAGATTTTGAAATTTCCAGAGTCCTAGCCTCTATGCACAACATTGGTTGGGCAATCGCAGTCATCACACTCTCTATCGTGATTCCACGTCATATTCACAAATTTTTCCCCCACCATTTATTGCGGCTTGGGTGGTTATTAATTGTGATCGGAATATATGGATTCTGTTTAGGACGAACTCTGTGGATTACGGTTCCATCTTTTACTTTAGCTGCTGTAGGTGCAACTATTTTTAATAATACCAACTCGGCCACTTTAGGAGCACATTCTGGCACGGCTGTAAAAATGATGTTGCGGACTACAGGAATTGGAGGATTTTTCGGGGCAATTTCTCCAACAGTGATTGGAGTATTTACTCGCAACGGAATCCAATGGCGCTACACCATTATGGTAGCAACTTTTATTTTAGCGGTAATTGCTTTCAAGTTAATTCCACAAATAGCTAAGCGAGAAATTAATTTAGATCAAAAACAGAAAATTCATTGGGATAAAAGTTTTTTAATTTTAGTATTTTTTGGATTTTTAACGATTTGGCTGGAAGTTGGTTTAACTTCGTGGTCACTTGATCTACTCATTGATAGAGGAATGGTTGTAAGAAACGCCGTACTGATTGTCACTAGCGTGGGATATTTCATCTCCGTCAGCCGTATATTTTTCTCATTTTTAGCTCATATTTCCATTACATTTATGTGGAGCTTCTCAATGTTGCTCATGCTTGCAGGGCTGATCATTATTGTGGCAAGCAACTCACCTCTTCTCAGTTTGGTGGGACTCTTAATTGCTGGGTTTGGAGTTGGACCGCTGGGCGGAATTGCTTTGGCTCGCTCTGCC
>CAYFLE010000240.1:1017-2230 GCA_964343645.1 uncultured Chitinophaga sp.
CAAGCGAGCAAGGGGCGGACGTTGGTGTTGCATCGTTTGCCATCGGCATGGGACCTGCACTGGGACTAGCTCCTTGGGTAATGGGAGGAATGAGTGAGAAGTTGGGATTCTCACTCGCTTATAGCTTTATCATTCTAATTTTGATTGTTGCGTCAGCCGTCTATGTATACGTGGAGAAGAACGTTATTAAGCGGTGAGAATTAGAGAATTGCAACAGTGTGATTTTCTATGAAATCCCAGTCGTATTCAATGCATAAACCCTCTCCTTGAGGTGCCATGACATATCCATCCACTATGTTGAGTTTCGACTTTGTTCCAAAGTCGAAATCGTCGAAAGGATATAAGGTTTCAAAAAATTCACAGTTGACGACTGCTAGAGAAGGATGAAGTTGTACTTGTTCAAGGCCGTGGTAGATACAAGTATGTAATTCGCATTGCACCCCAAATGCTTCAGCTACATGAGCTGTCTTCATTACTGCGGTAATTCCACCTCTCCAAGAAACATCGGTTCTTACAATGTCGACGATTCCTTCAGCTATACAGTGAGCTGTTGAGTAATGCGCACCTGCAATTACTTCAGTTCCACAGATCGGAATATCTAATTTTTCTCTTAATTTGCGCAATCCATTCATATTGACATCAAGTAGAGGTTCTTCAAGCCAGCGATAATTAAGTTTTTCAAGCTCGCGCCCTACTTTAAGCGCTTGTTCATAGGTGTAACTGATGACTGGATCTGCCATCAAAGTAAATTCATCTCCTACTGCGCGTCTGACTTCTCGATAACATGCAATATCTATATCCATAATTCCGGGAGGATGAAGTTTGTAGCCTTTATAACCTTTCGATTTAACTTCAAGTGCTTGCTTCACATATTCGGCAGGCCCAGGTAAAAACATAGAGGAGACATAAAGCGGCACTTTTTCTCGTGAGGCTCCAAGTAATTTATAGACGGGCTGATGAGCCAACTTGCCCACAATGTCCCAACAGGCGTTATCAAAAGGTGCGTAGGAGTAGATAGGAACGTGATTCCATCTACGATCAAATAATTCAAATTCCTTCATATTTTTTGCAGCATCATGAGGGCTGCGGCCAATAAAGAATGGTTTTACCTGAGACATTGTTGCTGCTGCCACTTTGGCATCAAGAGCGCCAAATCCAAAACTTGTACCAGTTATTCCTTCGTCGGTTGTTATTGTGACAACAGTAAAATCAG
>CAYFLE010000241.1:0-2219 GCA_964343645.1 uncultured Chitinophaga sp.
TTACGAAGAAATCGCCAAAGGAGTTAGCAAGAACATCAAAGTAAAAAAATATGTCCCTTGTACAAGCTGTGGTGGTGGGGGTGCCAAAGACAAAGGAAGTACGCAAACTTGTACAGGTTGTAATGGAAGTGGACAGGTAAGACGAGTACAAAATACTTTTTTAGGACAGATGCAAACTGTGACTACTTGTCCAACTTGTAATGGAGAAGGAACAACAATCACTGCAAAATGTACAGCTTGTAAGGGCGAAGGAAGAGCGTATGCCGAAGAAACGGTAAGCATTGACATCCCTGCCGGTGTACAAGAAGGCATGCAACTCAATGTAACTGGCAAAGGAAATGCCGGTGAACGAGGAGGAACACCTGGTGATTTAATTATATTGATTGAAGAGGAACCACACAAAGAATTACACCGCGAGGGATTAAATGTAGCTTTTGAACTACATCTATCTTTTACAGATGCCGTATTTGGCACGCAGGTTGAAGTACCCACCATTGATGGAAAAGCCAAGATTAAAATTCCGGCTGGTACACAGAGCGGAAAAATATTTCGATTAAAAGGAAAAGGATTCCCAGCGGTTAATTCCTATGAAAAAGGTGATCAATTGATTCAAGTAAGTATTTGGACTCCTCAACAATTGAATGCGGAAGAAAAAGCAGCCTTGGAAAAACTAGCCGAGTCTGCCAATTTTCAACCTAATCCTGAAAAATCAGATCGGAACTTTTTTGATCGTATCAAGGACATTTTTCAGTGATCAATGATGGAGTCGTTTCCAGTTTCGCTTCTTTTTTTTATCGTAGAGTTCGCGTCCTTTTTTGACAAGGTCTAACCATTCCACTTGAAAGGGATCGGTCATATCTATCACTTGTTCTCCTAAATTGAACAATTCATTCCAATTGGTTTTTCCCACCAATTCACTCCCTTTCAGCAATAATCCAAATTCAGCCAACGCTGCCGTAAGTTGAGCCCTTTTCAATTCTTGTTCAGTATACGCAAAGTGAAGAGGCACGGCAAAATCAATCACACGCAATACAGAATCAGCAGGTTGTTTGTATTGAATATTCAATGAAGCAATCCGTTCCACAGAATCCTCAGCGGCACGACGCGAATAATTTTCTTGTAACAAAGGAGTGGGTTCAATTTCAAAAAGGGCCGTTAGCGTATGACCCGAACCAATTTCACCGCCCTCAATTTGTGATAAAGAATCTAACAAGGCTCCCACTTTATTATCAAATCCAATCAGCCGATAATTTTTTATGTAAGACGGATTAAAAGTAACATTCATATACACGTCATCTGCAACAGCGTATAATGTTTTGGTAAATTCTTTCATCAACACTCGCTCGGCTTCTCGCTCCTGATCCAAATAAGCAAAATTTCCATTCCCTTTTTCAGCTAATAATTGAATTTTTGAATCTTTATAATTGCCCATTCCTACTCCCAAACAAGTGAGATAAATTCCACTTTGTCGTTGTATACTGATTAATTCATCCAGTTCCTCTTCTGTTTTTAATCCAACATTAAAGTCGCCATCGGTAGCAAGAATCACCCGATTATTTCCGCCTTCAATAAAATGTTGTTTCGCTACTTGATAGGCGAGTCGAATTCCTGACTCACCGGGTGTGGCGCCACCTGGTTCGAGTCCATTAATCACTTTTGTTAAACTGTCTTTTTCACAACCACTCAAGGACCGAACTAATACAGCCGTCATACCTCCATATACCACAATTGAAACTGAATCCTTCTCTCGAAGATTTCCTATTAGCATGCGAAAAGCAGATTGCAACAAGGGCAATCGATTGGGCATGTCCATGGAGGCAGAAACATCGATGAGAAATACCAAATGTGCCGACGGCAAGGAATCCAAGTTCAATTTTTTTGCAGATAAATCAACTTGCAATAATTGATTATCCCAGTTCCATGGACAAGGAGCAATCCGACTATCGAGCGCAAACACTGCGGTATCTGCAGGAGTTTTATAAGGAGCCGGGAAATAATTAAGAATTTCCTCTACGCGAACGGCATCCGTTGGTACATAGCTGCCTCTTGAAATAAATCGACGAATATTACTGTAAGAAGCTTGATCTACATTCAAGGATAAGCCAGTGGTTGGGAAGGAGGAAGCACTAATCCACTTATTTTCTAAAAGGGTTGCATAGGTTTCATCCCCTGAAAACCATTTACGATGATCCTCCCGCATCAGGTTAGCCGTGCGTGAA
>CAYFLE010000242.1:0-2200 GCA_964343645.1 uncultured Chitinophaga sp.
CATCCGTTTGCCTTGACCATCAAAGACCGCGCGACCGATTTTTTAACATTCGATCTTCATTATAATGAGCAATATTTTAAGTCTGTTTATTTGTTTGGTAATCGTTCCTGTTACGGCAATTAAGGCAACGGATCGAATAGTGGATACATTCATTCGCAAATCGTCGGTCGCTAAAACCGATGTATTTAATGCCGGGTTTATCGATCTTATTAGTTCAGGTCAGGTGAGTGCTTCTGCCCGACTGATTCGATTAATGGTGGGTGAGCCCGGCAAATTTTCAGTGCCTCTCACTATTTATGGCGGCGTGAGTAATGCCGCTTTTTCTCAAACCACACCTTTTTCGTTGAATCGGAGCAATGAACATTTAGTGACACAGTTTATTACTCCGCTTAGCGGGCTGCTCAATTTTAGTGTGGAAGGAATGCCTGTGTTATCGAATAAAGAGCGACTCACAAAATGGGGATTGCTATATCAAGTAGGGGAGCGAATGCTAACGGGTTATCGTGCTTTTACTGCGGGCAATCCATTGAGTGGACGGGCTCATAATTTTTTGAATCATTATGCACTGGGAGGTGTTTATTTTCAGACGGGGGCGTGGGAAAAAGATAAATCAAACCAGGTGGGAGTTTGTTGGATGAGTGTGCGGTATCATATTTGTTATACCGATCCCTCACAACTCAATGTGTTTATTGAAAATTTACAAACGAATGGCTTCTACCGAGGCATTTCACTCAGCTTTGGAGTAGAGATTAGCTATCTGGTAAATATTAAAGCAATTTATTATCGCTATACCAAAGCACCAGAACCGGCTTACAGTATTCCACTGTACCAGTTTAGTTTTAATTATGCGTTGACGGGAAAAAACTAATACAGGTTAGATATCCAGCTTCGCGTACTTGGCGTGGCTTTCAATAAACTCACGTCGGGGTGCAACTTCGTCTCCCATGAGCATACTAAAAATGCGATCGGATTCGGCAGCACTTTCAATGGTCACACGCTTGAGTGTTCTAGAGGCTGGGTTCATGGTTGTTTCCCATAATTGACTTGCATTCATTTCTCCCAAACCTTTGTATCGTTGAATAGTGACTGAATCTTCTTTACCGCCGCCTAATTTTTCAACCCAGGCTTTTCGCTGTTCTTCGTTATAAGCGTACTCTTGTTCTTTTCCTTTTTTCACTAAATAAAGCGGAGGTTGTGCAATGTAAACATAGCCTTGCTCAATCATTTCCTTCATATAGCGATAAATGAACGTGAGGATCAGCGTTGCAATGTGCGAACCATCCACATCCGCATCGGTCATGATGATCAACTTATGATAACGAAGTTTACTGAGGTCTAATGCTTTTGGATCTTCGGGTGTTCCAATTTTCACACCGAGTGCAGTGAACATATTACGGATCTCCTCATTATCGTAGATCTTATGCTCCATCGCTTTTTCTACGTTGAGAATTTTACCACGCAGCGGAAGGATCGCTTGAAAGCTTCTGTCTCTTCCTTGCTTGGCTGTTCCACCTGCTGAATCTCCCTCCACCAGGTATAGTTCACATTTTTCAGGATTCCGATCCGAGCAGTCGGCTAGTTTACCCGGTAAACCACCTCCGCTCAATACAGATTTACGTTGTACTAATTCACGGGCTTTACGCGCCGCTGCACGTGCTTGAGCCGCTAATATCACTTTGGCCACAATGTTCTTGGCCTCTTTTGGATTTTCTTCTAAATACGCTTCTAATACTTTGGAGACCGTGCTATCTACTACACCCATCACTTCGTTATTACCCAATTTGGTTTTGGTCTGTCCTTCAAATTGTGGCTCGGGTACTTTTACTGAAATGATCGCACTAAGTCCTTCGCGAAAATCATCACCTTCAATTTCAACTTTTGCTTTTTCAAAAAGACCATTGCGATCGCCATAACTTTTGAACACGCGTGTTAAGGCACGACGGAAACCCGATACGTGTGTACCGCCCTCAATGGTGTTGATATTGTTAACGTACGAGTAAATATGTTCGTTATAACTATCGTTGTAACTCAGTGCAACCTCTACAGCCACGTTAGTGGATTCGTCTTTTCCTTCTACGGCAATTACTTTGGGGATTAATGGATTTCTTCCTGCATTCGTATCCAGCATTTCAACAAACTCAACAATTCCTCCTTCACTAAAAAAGCTTTTTTCATAGGCTACGCCATTCTCCACTTCACG
>CAYFLE010000243.1:0-1709 GCA_964343645.1 uncultured Chitinophaga sp.
GTATATGAACTTATATCTAAAAAAGCAATGATCTAGATTAACCAATAAATTTGTCATCATTATTATGAATATAAAAATAGAGTCCTCCTGGAAGCTAGCGCTTAAGGAAGAATTCAATAGAGATTATTTTAGACAGATTGTCCATCATATAAAAATTGAACGTGAACAAGGGAAAATTATTTTTCCAAAAGGAAGTAACATTTTCAAAGCTTTTGACGTAACACCGCTACCCAATGTAAAAGTGGTTATTATTGGACAAGACCCCTATCATGGATTAGGTCAAGCGAACGGACTTTGTTTTTCAGTGAATAAAGGCATTGCAATTCCCCCATCTCTTCAAAATATTTTTAAAGAACTAAATAGAGATATTGGTTTAAAAGCACCTTCCCATGGAGATTTGATGTCGTGGGCAAGACAAGGTGTTTTCCTACTCAATGCTTCCTTGACTGTCCGAAGTGGGGAGCCGATGAGTCATGCGCAAATAGGCTGGTCAATTTTTACAGACCAAGTCATAAAAACAATTTCAGACAAGCGAGAAAAAATTGTCTTTCTACTCTGGGGAAAATTTGCAAAGGAGAAAAAAAACTTAATTGATTCTACGAAACATTATGTGCTCACGGCAGCACATCCCTCGCCGCTCTCTGCTCACCAAGGCTTTTTAGGTTGTGGACACTTTTCTGCCTGCAATACGTATCTTGTCAAAAATGGAATTGACCCCATAGATTGGCAACTTGATTAGTAATTATGCAACTATTTAAAAATATTGCAGGACGAGTTTGGGCCATTTGGGCATTGCTTACTTTTATAAGCAGCTTTTTAATCATTTTAATTCCCTCACTTTTTACTTGGTTAATCCCTGACCCCAAAGGCCAAGACTTTTTTGTTAGAATTGCAAGAGTTTGGATGCGGTTTTGGCTCACCACTGTAGGATGTAAATTAGTCATCAAGGGAAAGAGTAATTTTAAAAAAAAAGAAATCTATATAGTCACTTGTAATCACAACTCGCTTCTCGACCCTCCTCTCTCTTCACCCTTCATACAAGGTCCAAACAAAACAATCGCCAAATCAGATTTTAACAAGATTCCACTTTTTAATTGGTACTATCGAAAGGGAGGTTTACTAGTGAACAGAAAAAGTGAGGAGAGCAGAAAAAGAAGTTATGAAGAAATGAAGTGGGTATTAAAAAAGGGAATACATATGTGTATCTACCCTGAAGGCACTCGAAATCGTACCGAACAACCACTCAAAGCTTTCTACAGTGGGGCCTTCAGACTTTCTGTAGATACCGGGCACTCCATTTTGCCCGCTGTTCTATTAAATACAAAAAATGTATTGCCCCCTGGAAAATTTCTGTATGGTTGGCCAGGTAAAGTGGAAATACATTTTCTTCATCCAATCTCTCCAATTGGCAAAACGCCAGATGAATTGAAAACAGAAGTTTTTAATAAAATGAGTGCTTATTACGTGAATATGAGTACTAATAACCCGTAAAAAATCGGGTACGATTAATGCGAAGATCCTGTAAAATCCCTGCCTTGGGGGATACTGTAAAATTAAAGGAACGAGTAAATCCAATTGGAATAACATTGATAGCGAGTTGCCAGCAATGAAGATCTCTATTCACTGAAAAAGTCATATACTGAATCGACATTTTCTTTACATCTACACTAGCACTGCCAGAAAACTTCCATTTGGCCGTTAAATTGAAG
>CAYFLE010000243.1:1719-1931 GCA_964343645.1 uncultured Chitinophaga sp.
AACATTTCCCGCGGTAATGCGACCCAAACTAAATCGACCACCCTCCCAGGCTAATTTATTGATGGCATTCCCCTTTTCATCTAGTTGGTAGGGATTAAGAGTGGCGCTTGCATTGATATTGATTTTATCAAATAGAGTTGTCCTCACATAAAAAGGAATATCTCTGGAAAGTCGCATAGAATCTTTCAATAAATCATAGGAAGCGTTAAATC
>CAYFLE010000243.1:1941-2151 GCA_964343645.1 uncultured Chitinophaga sp.
AATAGCTAATGTTCACCTGCCAGTCGATATTAAAGTCAACAAATTCATTGGGATTTTGCTGCATATATTCCAAGAGCCGTTGTTGATCAGCAGCTAGCACTGGGTCTTGCAGCCGTTCTTCCATTTGTTTTTTTCGCAAGGCTTCTTTTTTGGGATCCTTGGGTTTACTTTGAAAATTTGTTCCAATAGAAACATTTCCCGCGGTAATGC
>CAYFLE010000244.1:0-1136 GCA_964343645.1 uncultured Chitinophaga sp.
GTTTGGGCAAAAAAATTGCTAAGCAATTTCTCATGATGGTCTCCAATTGGATTATGCGTTTGAGCCGTGGCGATAAAATCGCAGGGGATCAAAGTGGTCCCTTGGTGAATCAATTGATAAAAGGCATGTTGCCCATTGGTGCCTGGTTCCCCCCATATCACAGGCCCTGTAGCGTAATTAACCTTTTTCCCATTTCGATCAATTTCTTTTCCATTGCTTTCCATATTTCCTTGTTGAAAATAGGCAGGGAATCGATGCAGGTATTGGTCATAGGGTAAGATCGCTTCCGTTTGCGCTCCAAAAAAATTGGTATACCAAATTCCAATTAAGGCTAGTATAACCGGAATGTTCTCTTCTAGTTTTGTATTTCTATAGTGCAGATCTATATGTTCTGCACCTTTCAATAAAAGCTTGTATTGGTCAAATCCGATGGTCAATGCAATCGACAAACCAATGGCGCTCCATAAAGAATATCGGCCACCCACCCAATCCCAAAACTCAAACATATTTTTTCGATCAATGCCAAATTTCAACACTTCTTTTTCATTGGTGCTAAGGGCAATAAAATGTTTGGCAATATGTTTTTCAGCTTTTGCTTTTTTGAGAAACCAATTCCGAGCCGTAAAGGCATTTGTCATGGTTTCTTGCGTGGTGAATGTTTTAGAAGCTACCAGAAATAGGGTTTGTTCTGGATCTACTTTCTTTAAGGTTTCGGCAATATGACTGCCGTCTATATTCGATACAAAATAGGTTTCGATGCCTTTGATCCAATAAGGTTTTAGGGCTTCCGTAGCCATCAACGGACCTAGGTCACTTCCGCCAATCCCAATATTGACTATATATTTAATTTTTTTACCGGTGTAGCCCTTATGTTTCCCTTGATGAACCTGATCGCAAAATGATTTCATTTGTCCCAGCACTTTTTTGATGTCTGGCATTACATTTTTGCCATTCACTAAAATGGGTTTGCCGGAAAAGTTGCGAAGCGCCGTATGAAGTACCGCTCTATTTTCAGTTTGATTGATCGGAGCGCCTGAAAAAAATTGCTCAATGGCTTTTTCGAGTTGACATTCTCTGGCTAAGGCTATTAAATGGGTAAGTGTTTCTTTGGTGATGCTATTTTTAGAATAATCCAC
>CAYFLE010000244.1:1222-2146 GCA_964343645.1 uncultured Chitinophaga sp.
AATGGCATATGCAAGAACATTATTCTCTTTTAACTGGGCTACTAATTCTCGAGCTGGTAATTGGTCTGTTAATTCAGCAATTACAATATTTGTTTCAACAGGGAGTACCATTTTTACAAAAGACTTTTCATTGAAAGCCTTAGCTACTTCTTTTGCGTGATCGTGATCTATTGTTAAGCGTTCTATGTGGTTATCTAGTGCATAAATACCGGCTGCAGCCATAAATCCAGCTTGTCGCATGCCCCCTCCAAATACTTTGCGGATCCTTCTAGCTTTTTTGATAAAATCTTTGGTGCCAATCAGTACACTTCCTACGGGACAACCGAGGCTTTTGCTTAGGCAAACTGAAATGCTGTCAAACGTTTGGCCATATTGTAAGGGGGACTCATTTTTTGCAACCATGGCATTCCAAATACGTGCTCCGTCTAAATGAAGGGCTAACTTGGAATGATTACAAACTGCTCGAATGGCTTCTATCGCTGAAAATTCGTAGCAACTCCCGCCTCCGCGATTACTTGTGTTTTCTAAGGAAACTAATCGACTGATGGGGCGGTGCACGTCATCCGGCTGAATGGCCTGTTCTACTTGGTTAGCGGATATGCGGCCCGTATTTCCTTGTAGTAATTTGACAGAACAAAGTGAATTGAAAGCAATTCCTCCTCCTTCATATTGATAGATATGTGAATTTTCTTCACAAATAATTTCATCCCCGGGTTGCGTATGACATTTAATAGCACTCTGGTTAGTCATGGTGCCAGAGGGACAAAATAAACCGGCCTGCATGCCAAAAAGTTTTGCCGTTTTTTCTTCCAGCAAATTAATAGAGGGATCTTCTCCAAAAACGTCATCTCCCAGAGGAGCCGAAAACATTGCATCACGCATGCCTGCAGTGGGCTTGGTGACGGTGTCTGAGCGAAAGTCAAT
>CAYFLE010000245.1:0-1318 GCA_964343645.1 uncultured Chitinophaga sp.
AAACATGAACAGACTGCAGCCATCTTTCAGCAACAACGTGAATCTTACTTAAGCTGTTTGGGCATTCATCCAAATTTGACGCCCCAAATGACTGCATGGAGAGCGCGACTTTTTGTTGCACCTCTGTTCATTTATTATCTAAACCAAAAGATATCTGGGATTTCAGTACGCGCTAATTTCCAGCTGTATTCACGATTTCAATATCGCCAAAACGGTTTATGGACTTTGCTGACGCGCCCTGAACGTTACATCTGTTCACTTATTGCAATGATATCTGCTAAGTTAAGGCTCCAATCGAATCCATTGCGCAGGTAATAAATCATCTAACTGATTGGTTGTTTTGGTCCATTGGTGTGGACAAATTACGTATTGCCCAGAGTATTGAGCCAACCATGCCCCCCACCAACTTAGTGAGCTATTGGCAAGGACATGGTGCCTGCATCGAGCCATTAATTGGAGCTCACTAATCACTGAAGATTGGCCTGCTTCGCTCTCGATGCAAGTGTAATTTTCCAAAAAATCAAAATGCTTTTTGACCCATAAATAATCATCGGAAAATAAAAAAAAATGGCACTTCCCAGTTTTTTGCTGTATCAAGTGAGTAGCTTTTTGATAATATGATATTGGTAAGGTGGCATATAGATTGGCAACATGAGGTAAGCTGACATAATCACCTCGACGAATATGAATCATCACGCTATTTGTTTGACCTATTTGCTCTGCATACCGTAGATAATGTTGCGACATCTCATTTAGGGGAATTAATTCTTTTTTTAGTTGTTCAGCAATCCCTTGAAAATATAAATACGACTGCCAGTACCCCAACAGTATGATATTTTGGAATGTAAATCTTGGAGTATTCCATATCATTGGGTCGTACTGGTAATGCTGCTTCTCAATAAATGAAAAAGATGAACTCCATCCAAGAGTTTGCAAGAGTCGCTCAAAACGAGATGGTTTTACAAGCTCTTGCTGACTAATCTTTCAGAGCTAACGCCCTAGCACAAGCATATTGAAAAAGTTGATTTCCGAGTCCACCTTGAATTTTAATAATGACATTCATTCGGTTTTCAAAGAATATTGATTATTTCAGCGTAAAATTTATCTCTATATCAGAGGATTCATTTTTCATGACTTTCAAAAATTCGAGTTCTTAATTAAACAATGCCTAAACTAAATAATTCCTTCAAAAAATGGCGTCTTCGCTTAGGTATGCATCCTGATACTACCGACAAATACTCATTTTTATTACAGGACACAGAGGCGATGTTTAGTGCAAAAGTTTCCCATGAATCTCCTTCTGCTATTGAACGCTCTG
>CAYFLE010000245.1:1428-2146 GCA_964343645.1 uncultured Chitinophaga sp.
TCCTTCTCGCCTGCTGGTAACTCCTTATTTTCTAACTTACTTCAGGCTCTTCGTCATTTGGGGATAGCTTGTCAAGCATTTGAATGGAATCATCATATTAGAGAGCCTCTTCAATCATTCCGTCCGACTATCTTATTAACAAGTGATCATTCGAGTTATTTAGAAAGGATCGATTGGTTAGAACTAAACACATATCGCTCTTCACAGCCCTTGCTTATCGGACTTACAGCCTCGCTTGCAGAATACGGCAACAGTCGCCTTGAGCAACGCCTTGCAGAAGCAAAATCGCGAACAATTAATTTCTACTACACGTTCCGAGATCAAAATTATGTTCAAAGTCGTCCTGAATATCGCCCGTTTTTTGAACAAAACTACTCTATTTTGTCACTTCCCTTTGGGGCTAATATTAGTTGCTACTATCCTCTTGCCCATATAACACGAGATCTAAACTATGTTTTAATTGCAACTCGTAAACGCGAACATGATGCTTATCTATGGCCTCTTGCACGTCACTATTCAGGATTCTTAGGGGGGCCCGGTTGGAGTCACTCTGCAGGCTTTGTATTTCATCCAGATCGAGATCGATACTTTTATGCGCGGGCTAAGATTGGGTTAAACGTGCACCTTCCCGAACAGCTGGAGTGGGCCTCTGAACTTAACGAGCGTACTTATCAGTTAGCAGCCTGTGGCACACCCCAATTAATAGATCATCCAAAAC
>CAYFLE010000246.1:0-2145 GCA_964343645.1 uncultured Chitinophaga sp.
CTAAGATTACTACCGCCAAATCCGCGATGGATGATGGATGGATACTTTAAATCAGTTCGAATGTTTTTCCACATCCGGATATAAGAGCTCCCAATAAAAAGTAGTGCAGATGGCTCATATTTTTCATAAGCATTTAAGCTATCGAAACGAGCAATGTCTTTTTCCCAGCGTAAAACTCCTTCACTGTTACTAGATCCATGATAGCGAAGTTGAGTGTACAACCATTGACTCATAGAAAGAATTGCACTGTCTTGCTTAGCCGGATTACTGTCCAATGTATGCCCTGTATTATAAAAGGGTCTCCAACCCGTAGGAATTCCAAGCGATAAACATTGTTGAAACAAAACATATCCTCCATACTTGAAACTATGATAAGCATAACTGCTATCATAGGGAACCGTTTTATCTGCGGTGCCAGATACATTAAATAAAGGAGGTTCCCCCGCTTGAATCCAAGTAAAAGAGGGCATAGACCCCCAAGCATTCATTACCCCGTGTACTTTACTCGAATAGCCAGGGTTGCCACTTTCCCCATCACAGGATCCCCATTTTGCTGTATCAATTAAAGTAGGAACTTGATTAGCGCTCATGTATGCAATGGCTAAACAAGTCATGGACCCCGCAGAACTACCGGTAATAAATAACTGGCTAGTATCAATACCATATTGGTCAGCATAACGGCGAAAAAAGCGAATGGCTGCCTTACCATCTTGTTGCGCACGATACATAGCTTCCAAATATTGCTGATCGCCCTTTGGCTGCTCAACTCCTAAACGATAATTAATAGTAGCTGTCACGTAACCAAGTTTGGCAAAATAGTTACAGACGCGCGAACTGTAGGCGCCTGTTTTAGAATTACTTTGGAACCCTCCCCCATGGATGAATAATAATAATGGTCGCTTTTTAAGCGTGTCATTGGATGGCTGAAAAATATCCATGAGTAAAACCTCGTCTACCCCTTTAATATTTTTAGCAGCGCCGAATGGTACCTCTTTAAGCGAGTCCACTTGTTGAAAAACAGGGCTACTAAAGCGTTTTTGTGCAATCAAAGAATTGAAAACAAACGACAACATGATCAAAATGATACTCCGTGCTTTCATGTAGTAATAATTTTTTTTACATCTGCCTTAACCACTTTACCCATGGCGTTGCGTGGTAATTCTGCAACTACCGTATAATGCCTAGGAACTTTATAAGATGGAATACGTTCTCGTAACCAACTTGAAAAATCAATCGTGGATTCACCAGTCTCTGATTTATAGACTACGACTGCAGCAATTTTCTCTCCCCATTCTTCATCCGGTATTCCTACAACAGCTACATCTGAAATAATTGGATGTTTTCGTAATTCTTCTTCAATTTCAAGAGCCGATATTTTATAGCCTCCCGATTTAATAATATCTACGGATTGACGACCCATAATTCGGTAATAACCGTCTTCGATCACTGCTACATCGCCTGTTTTAAACCAGCCATCATGGGTAAATGATTTATCTGTTTCTGTAGGTCGATTCCAATAATTTTTGAAAACATTTTTACCCCGCACCAGAATTTGACCCGGTGTATCTCCTTCAACAGGCCTGCCCTCATCATCAGTAAGCAGTACCTCAACACCTGGAAGTGGTTGACCAATATAGCCCGCTCTTCGCTCACCTGAATAAGGATTACTAATGGCCATTCCAATTTCTGTCATTCCATAACGTTCTAATAAACGATGTCCACTGATTGTTTGCCATTTTTCCATTACAGACACTGGCAGAGCCGCTGATCCGCAAACCATTAATCGAAATGTTTGCATCGAAGCGGTAATGGCTTTTTTTTCTGTTTCATCCGCTTGCTCCCAATGAGAAATAAGCTTGAAATAAATAGTAGGAACGGCCATAAATACATTCACAGATCCTCTTTTAAACAGCTCAAATACGTCTGTTGCAGAGAAAGAGGATAAAAATGTACAGGTAGCCCCAGCCCACAAGGAACAACTGACTACATTAATTATACCATGCACATGATGCAGTGGTAATACGCATACAATATGATCATTGGCATTCCAAGACCAAGCATCAATTAAAGTAGAAATTTGCGCATCTAAGTTTTCATGCGTAGTAACTACTCCCTTTGGTAAACTCGTAGTACCACTTGTATATA
>CAYFLE010000247.1:0-2135 GCA_964343645.1 uncultured Chitinophaga sp.
GTACTGCTTCAGCGCAAAGTGATCAGAGATAACGAAGATTGGTTTTAGGCGAAAGCGTCAATAAGGTTTCATACATCAATTTGATGGTATTCTCAATATCATCCTTGTGTAACATTTCAACTGTAGTATGCATATATCGCAGCGGGATAGAAATTAAAACCGATGGACATCCGTCATTTGAATAAGCAAATGAATCCGTATCGGTGCCCGTGCTTCTACTTTGCGCCCGCCACTGTACAGGAATTTTTTTCTTGCTAGCCACTTCTTCAACAATGCCTAATAATTTATTGTGCACAGCAGGCGCATAACACAATGAAGGCCCTTTGCCCGTAGCTACTTCCCCTTCAATAATTTTATTGATCAATGGAGTAGACGTATCATGTGTAACATCGGTGATAATTGCAATATTAGGCTTGATCCGACGCGCAATCATTTCAGCGCCACGTAATCCAATTTCTTCTTGCACCGCATTTACTACATGTAAACTAAATGGAAGCTTCTTTTTATTTTCTTTCAATAATCGCGCCACTTCGGCAATCATAAACCCACCAATACGGTTATCAAACGCACGACCAATATAGTTTCCATTAGCCAATTCATCGAATCCGTCTTGATACGTAACCACTGCCCCAATATGAATACCGAGCGCCGCCACTTCTTTTTTACTCCGGGCACCACAGTCTAACCATAAATTATCCGTGCGAGGTGCCGGTTCTTTCTGCTCAGGAGTACCTAAACGTGTATGAATGGCAGGCCAGCCAAACACCGCTTTTACTGGACCCTTTTTCCCGTGAATAATCACCCGAGAGGCAGGGGCAGTTTGGTGATCCACGCCGCCATTTCTTTTCAAATACAATAATCCATCTGCAGTGATATAATTAACAAACCAGCTGATTTCATCCGCATGCGCTTCAATCACCACTTTAAATGGATTCGTGGGATTGATGACTCCCACTGCCGTTCCATATGGATCTACATATTGTGTGTCAACATAAGGCTTCAAATAATCTAACCACAAACGCTGCCCCCAACTTTCAAAACCCACAGGAGAAGCATTATTGATATAATTCTTAAAAAATGTAAACGAAGCAGGGGTCACAATTGACTTTGCATTTCTTTTTGAAGTAGACTTTGCCATCTATGAAAATTTAAAAGGATTCGTATCAAGGTTTCTTCAAACGGATCTTATTCGACTCCGCATAATTGCTACGCTTTCTTGTTTTATCTATAAGAATCAGTCCAAGCGTTGCAGAAGTGTCTTTGGTTACACCGGGAAGTGTGAGCAAGTTTGATTGATTATACGTATTGTATTCAAACTCCACTGCAATATCCGATTTACGTAGTTGTGCAGGAATCCCCAGACGTCCTGTAGGAAAACGCATCAAAGTGTCAATGCGTGTAGCGGTGGTACCGTTGAACCACTTGTAAACAATATATACCGAATCAATATCTCCCTCTTCATCCGTGTAGCTCCCCAACAATCGAATGACATTTCCATTATAAACCGTAGCCGGCTGAATAGAACGTATTTCTACCTTAGGTTCAGAGGTAAACTTATCTTTGCTGCAAGCAAAAAGAACAGTGAGTAAGAATATAAAATAAAAAGAACGTTTCATTAAAAACTAATTAGAACAAAGGTACACTTTTTGGAAAGACCATCTTTACTCGTCAACAATTGGGCCTCCCGCATTTTTAGTGGAGCTGAATCCTTTGAAGCGCTAGCGCTGAGCGCTTTTCAGTACCAAGCCGCGTGCAATCCCATTTACAGTGCCTACATCCAGGCGCTGGGTGTCGATCCTTCGAGTGTTCATACAATGACTAATATCCCTTTTCTACCCATTCGATTTTTTAAAACACATGCAATCAAAACGGGGGATTTTGAGCCTGCGTTAATTTTTGAGAGCAGCACTACCACAGGAACAACACCCAGTCATCATTTTGTTAAAAATAGTTCGATTTATCAGGAAAGCTATACCCGTGGGTTTCACCAATGTTGGGGAGACCCCGCGAATTATTGTATACTAGGATTACTCCCCTCCTACCTTGAACGACAGCACTCTTCCTTAGTATATATGATGGAGGACCTCATGAAAAAAAGTGGTCATCCGCAAAGTGGATTTTATTTAAATGATTTT
>CAYFLE010000248.1:0-2123 GCA_964343645.1 uncultured Chitinophaga sp.
GCTCTTGTAATAACGTGGACGATACTGGGATCGAACCAGGGAGTATTATTTTTTTCTTTTCCAAATGTTTTAATTTCCTAACAATCGACCACGGCTTAAAATTAGGGGTGAAAAGTCAAAGTATCTGGCAGGCAGATTCGTAAAAGATATTGATAACATGCTGGAAGTCATGGAATTATTTGATTAGAAAGATATTTTTCAGTCTCTGTAGCTTAAGAGTGTTGCTTAGTCAATGACCAGTTATCTATAAGTTCGCTCCTGCGAATTCGGGCATTGTGATGCTTTAATTATCACCTAACTGAAAATTCCATGTCGAGGGAGAGCGTATGTTGCAGTTCGCGAATAAATTAGAGCGTAATCTGATGTTAATCGGCATTTCTTTAATAGTGCCTTATCTCTTTCGGGCAACTTATTTCTATGATTCTTATTGGGGTACTTATTTGCAGGATACGCAAAGCGATTTTTATCGTCTCTCTTACTATGCGGTATTCGCGGTATTAATTGTTAGAGCTGCTTATGCAAAACGTGCGCTTCTAACTACAGCCACTTTGTGGTTGGTTACCAATCTATTTCCTGAGAATTTGAGAACTTGGACCACTGGTTCTGTAACTGACTTCATCGTAACTTCTCTCTATATTGTTGGTGCCGGATTAGTAATTAAGGTAGTTGTTGATAATCAGGCACTGCCTCATCAAGAAATAAAGCGTTCAGTACAGTATTTTCTTACGCTACAGAATAGAGTTTTGGGAATCTTCTGGCTGGTTATCGGAGGTTTGTTCGCATTAATAAGTGGAATTGGAACTATTAATCTGTATAGCAGCAATTTCCTTTTAAGATTACTGAGTTTTATCTCAATAACCACTTCAGTCTTTTTGTTGGTCTATTTGATTCATAAATTTGTAACTTCACACCTTGCCGACATTAGAGATGTAGCTCAAAAATTGAATGATTTTTCATTAAATAGTTACATGACTAGAAAATTGTCATCCTGGATATATGCATTTTTGTATTTTGGTTTGATTCTGGCAGTGGGTTATGGGATCCCATCGGCACTAAGCACCCAAATCAGCAGAGATTATGCTCCTTGGATTCTTTTATTCGGTTATCCAATTGCTATGGTTCTTGGTGCGCTTGTTGCTTACCTAATACTCTTGCTTCTACGTTTAGTATTTGAATATTCAAATGCGTTGATTCACGTGGCACAGAACACGAGCAGGTAGATAATTCCCTATCCTCAAAGTTAATACGGGCCTTTGAACAACATGTTGGTTTAATCTAAATAAAAAAGAGCCATTTCCACACACAGTATTTGGTATTTGTTATGCTTTTTGAGTGAAGACCAAACCATTTCTGATTTTTTTATTGTCTGCTGTTCTTTTTTCATTTACTTCCGCTCAAGCCGCGCAGAAAATTACACCCGGAACAACTTGTCCAAAAGTAGGACTAACTCAAACATATGGAAGTAAGAAATTTACATGCATCAAATTAGGGAACAAACTGTATTGGGACAACGGTAAAACTATTTCGAGTTTAGATGCGTTAGCGAAGTTACCCGCAACCTGCACAATTTCCGTACCACAGTGGCGTACCGTTTCAGAGAATCGACCACCTGGACATGGAGGTACAACAGGAAATGTTTATTTTTCAAGCTTGATTGTAAATTCTAGTCTTTCTAACGTTGCAACAAATGTGCGCATTACTGTCGAATGGTATGACGAATTTGGTTTATCTTCAAAGAAAATTTATCGGATTCCAAAAATTTATACAGGAGTAATTCCTTTTGGTTTCATCGAAGGTTATTCTGATGATGATAAACAATGGCCGACGGAACCTCTTGATATAAGAGTTTCTAGCACATGCACGAGTACACCAATTGTGAAATCTGAGTTGGTAAATGGGAATTTCCCAATTATAAAAGGTCAAGCGCCTATCGATTTGAGAGTTGATGAACCCCAATCGGAATATCCAATTATGGAATTGATCGCGAAGTTAGTAGTAACTAACACTTTGAAAAAGGACATTGTTTTCTGGGACGAGGGATCATCAGGAAATGCACAAATATTTGGTTTTCTTAAAGATAGTTTAGGCAATGTATTGGGTGGTTTTACCAGTAAATTGTATGG
>CAYFLE010000249.1:0-1833 GCA_964343645.1 uncultured Chitinophaga sp.
CACTGCAAGGCATGATCGCGGTTCGAAACCGCTTAGTCGATGCCTATAAAGAAGTTACTAGTCTGCAGGTTTAGTTTTAAACGCTAGTCCTGATATGGGCGTGTTTCAAGTGTTTTCTATTGAGATTCTTATAGTCAAGTCCCTAACAAAAATTTTTGCTAGCATAAATTAGATATGCTGGGTGTAATCTCACAACCTTACTGATGAAATCACAAGAGCCTGCTTTTACTAACAATCCAATGGGTACCATTGATGCAACTACTCAAGTTGCTGCAAGGGCATTTTTGAACAAA
This sequence comes from uncultured Chitinophaga sp., assembly GCA_964343645.1. GTDB lineage: Bacteria > Bacteroidota > Bacteroidia > Chitinophagales > Chitinophagaceae > JJ008. The sequence continues at coordinate 294 of CAYFLE010000249.1, forward strand.
ATTTTTGAGAAATATGACTTTAGTATGGCAATTCTTTTTGGAAGCCGAGCCCGTAATGAGCATCATTCCGAAAGTGATATGGATATCGCTATTCTATTAAAAGGTATGCCAGGTGATTTTGTAGAAACTAAATTAGATATGGATGATTTGGCATACGAGGTATTGCTTGAAACTGGTATTCGCATCTCTCCGCTACCTATTTGGTCAGAGGAATGGGCGCATCCTGAAAATTATTCAAATCCCTCATTAATTACAAATATTCAACGTGAAGGCATCCGCTTATGAAGTCTAATGAGCTCTTTGAAAAAGCTCATGTAGCACTTAAATCAGCATCCCTTTTACTGGAATCTAAAGACTTTGATGGCGCCTGTAACCGGGCTTACTATGCCATGTTCGATGCTGCACGTGGTGCCCTCCTTACTACGAATAAAGTGAATGACTTATCAACCATAAAAACTCATAGTGGACTTATTACACAATTTAGCTTGCATTTGGTTAAAACAGGAAAAGTATCCATTGAACATGGAAAAGCGATTAACAAGGTTGAAGATCTGCGCTTAATTGCAGACTACACAGACAATGCAGTTACCGAATCAAATGCTAAATGGGCTTTGGCTCAAGCTCAATCGTTTGTTAGCGCAATGCAAATTTTAGTTGCGCATAAGTAAAGCATGAAAAGAAGTGATTAAGCTGAAAGTTTGATCGCTAATCGCCCATCCCGTCTTGGGATCGTTGATATGCTTCATTCCAATAGGAAGCCATATCGGTTTTGGCGTAGTCTTTCAGGCATGGAGTGCCTAAGGTGTAGTGAATTAATTTCGCCTGAGGGTTAATTGGATACTCAATAGCCAACCAATTCCACTCCAACGGCAAGGAACCAATTTCCTCATCCTTTAACCAAGAAAAGCGATGCAGGAATGATCCAGGTTTGCTTTGAACAAATTTTGGATCAAGCAATTGATTACTTGGGTGGGCGCAATTCCATAGGATGAGGCTTGACCAGTTTTTTCGGGGATAGTTTTCGTTTTTATTACCAAAGTATTTGGTAGTTGCCTTGGTTTGATAATCATGCTTTGCAACCATCACAGCAAAGCGATCATCCCGTAAATCCCAAAGATGTTTTATATCCTCCCGACAAATCATATCCCCATCTGCGAATATTGCCCACCCTGAGAAGTCATTTAAATAGGGAGTCAGAAAACGTGAGTAGATAAATTTATTACTGCCATCGTCATGCGTCTCTCTGTAATCAGTCAAAGTATTAATAGCGAGTGGCAGAAACTCCACGGGTACTGAGGCGCGATCAATAATGCTTTGACAAAAAGCATGATACGCAACCGCTTCGAATTGATCAAAACCAACCGTGATTTTTATTTTACTAATAACAATCTCCAGTTCTTAAAAATTATGACTTAATTTTTTTATAAATAGTACGCATATAGCTAAGTTAAATTAGCGATCGAAAAAAGCGAGCTAGATTTTCAAGAGTTATGCTCATTCAATATTTTCCTTTGGTCTAACAAGTATCCATATTCCATGG
>CAYFLE010000249.1:1843-2121 GCA_964343645.1 uncultured Chitinophaga sp.
ATCCTGCAAATCCCAAAGCTGTTTTATATCTTCCCGACAAATCATGTCGCCATCGGCAAAAATCGCCCAGCCATCAAACTGATTAAGATACGGAGTAAGAAAGCGTGAATAAATAAATTTATTACTACCATCCGTATGGGTCTCTCGGTAATTTGCCAAAGTATTGATAGCGAGAGGCAAAAACTCCACAGGAACAGAAGCGCAATCAATCACGCTTTGGCAAAAGGCATGGTAAGCAATCGCTTCGGATTGATCAAAGCCAACGGTGAGTTTTATTT
>CAYFLE010000250.1:0-2102 GCA_964343645.1 uncultured Chitinophaga sp.
CTTCAATCAATTGGTGGTTGTCACGTTGATGTAATCCAATAGAAGGCTCGTCCAAAATATATGTGATCCCCCGAAGTTGAGAGCCAATTTGAGTAGCTAACCGAATGCGCTGCGACTCACCACCGCTTAAACTACGGCTGGGTCTATTTAGTGACAAATAACCTAATCCTACTTGCAACAAAAAAGCGAGTCGGTCGCTGATTTCTTTAAAAATATCTTTTCCAATCAGATTATCTTTTTTATCCAATCGCAATTCTACCCCATCGAACCAAGCAGCGAGATTATCTAAATTCATTGCACTGAGCTGCGCAATCGTGTGCGTGTCTACCCGAAAACAATTGCTTTCTTTTTTTAACCGTGTCCCTTCACAGGAAGCGCAAGGCTTAATTTCCATGTACGCCTCCGTCCATTCTCGCATTCTTTCACTATATGGATTCGCGTACCAACGATGCAATAAATTGACGACACCTTCAAAAGGCCCATTGGGATCAAATTTTAATTCAGTAAAATCTACGTCATCGATTAATCCTTCTTCATTCCCATATAACAGGAGATTGAGCTGCTTTTTAGGTAGATCTTTTACAGGCGTTTTAAAAGAGATTTTATTTTTGCGCGCTAACTCTTGCGCTTGTTTGAATACCCAGGCGTCGCGTTCCTCTCCCAATGGCGCAATCCCTCCCTCACTGATACTCAATGAAGGATCCGGAATAACACGAGTCATGCTAACATGCTGACTCACCCCTAATCCTTTACAGGAAGGACAAGCTCCATAGGGAGAATTAAAAGAAAAAGAATTGGGAGAAGGTTCTTCATAGCTAATTCCTGTATCCTCACACATTAATTGTTTGGAATATTGTGTAAGCTTTCCACCTTCCACCTCGATAAATAGTAGGCCCTTCCCTAGCTGAAGTCCTTGCTGCACACTTTGACTCAATCTTGATTTTAAATCATCAGTAAGCTGCATTCGATCCACTACTAATTCAATATCATGGATGACGTAACGATCCACTTGCATTTTTGGCTGGAGTTCTTTTACCTGCCCATCAACACGCATTTTCAAGTATCCTTTTTTGCGGTACTCTTCAAAAAGTTCACGATAATGCCCTTTTCGACCACGCACAAGTGGCGCTAATATGGAAATCTTTTTTCCGGAAAACTGCTTGACGATCGACTGCACTATTTCTTCCTCACTCCACTTCACCATTCGTTTTCCCGTATTGTAAGAATAAGCCTTTCCAATTCGTGCAAACAAGAGACGTAAAAAATCATATACCTCCGTTACTGTTCCAACAGTGGAGCGAGGATTCTTACTAGTCGTTTTTTGCTCAATGGCAATAACAGGCGACAGCCCCGTAATACGATCAACATCGGGGCGTTCCATGTCTCCCACAAACTGACGAGCATACGCACCAAAAGTTTCTAAATATCGTCGCTGCCCTTCGGCATAAATCGTATCAAACGCTAAAGAAGATTTACCAGAACCACTAATACCCGTGATAACCACCAATTTGTTTTTTGGAATGGCTATGTCTAGATTCTTCAGATTGTGCACACGTGCGCCAGTGACCTCAATCATTTCTTCAGAAATAATTGGCTTGTTGGGGGATGACACGATGCGCGACATACAGAAGCGCAAAGATACACGCTATGGCTTTGAAGGTAACAGGCGATTTTGAATAAGGCGGTTATGATACTGCTGGATGTACGCTTTCAAAAATTGTTCCATTTGAGTCGCCCTGGCCGGCTCTTTTAACAATAGATTGTTGGCTAATAGCGGGTCCTTTTTAAAATTAAAAAGGGCGGCCGCCTTGGTATTGTTTAGCTGTATCAAGTAATCCCCTTCAAATAATTGAAACCCTCCATAATAATTGACGGCCCAGTTTCTAGTAGTATCAGCGAAAATATTTTTTCCATACCCGATGATAGGTTGCGTATAGCCTAAAAAACCTAGCACCGAAGGCATGATGTCGGTTTGTTGTATGATTCCATTTTTGTAAGCCTGTAAAGAATCAGAGGGATGATAAAAAAAGAGAGGAATTGACATATTTCCCCAAGCCGTTTGGTATATAGGATCATGTGATTGCGAAGAGTGATCCGCGGTA
>CAYFLE010000251.1:0-2102 GCA_964343645.1 uncultured Chitinophaga sp.
AAACAATGGGGATACTTCAATATTATTCCAGTCGTCAGCGCTATTGTCATTGCGTACTAATACTTGAATCTCTTTTGCATTTAGCCTTCTATATTTGGTTTTCGACCGATGCTGTCTGTTGCGTAGATAATATTCATCTTTTCCTTTCGGAATATAAGTAGGTTCAATAAAGCCAAATCCTAGCGAGGAGAGGGGTTGTTTATTTATTTTATTCATGGATCTGATTTATTTGCATTACTCGACGGTCACAGACTTTGCTAAATTTCTAGGCTTGTCTACATCGCAGTCTCTGGCTACTCCTATATAATAGGAGAGTAGCTGTAATGGTATTACAGTTAATAGAGGTGCTAGCATCTCATCACAGGATGGTACCGTCATCACAGATTCGCTACAATGCATAGCTTCATCGTCACCCTCCGTGATTACTGATATCACCTTACCTTTTCTTGCACTTATTTCTTGCATATTACTTAATACCTTTTCATGATAACTATCTTTTGTTGCTACTATTACTACTGGTAAGTGTTCATCTACTAATGCTATGGGCCCGTGCTTCATTTCTGCAGCGGGGTAACCTTCTGCATGTATGTAGGAAATTTCTTTCAATTTCAAAGCTCCTTCCAGCGCAACAGGGAAATTGTATCCTCTGCCTAGGTATAAAAAATCGCGGGCAGTAGAATATTTTTTCGCAATTTTTTGAATATTGTTGGTGTTAGCTAATATCTTTTCCACTTTTGAAGGGATCGCTTCAAGTTCGTTTAAAAGTGTTTGAATTCTATCAGCAGATAAGGTTCCTTTTAATTGTGCAATCTTTAGCGCAATCATCGTTAACACGGCTAGTTGAGCAGTAAATGCTTTTGTCGATGCAACCCCTATTTCAGGTCCGGCATGTGTATAGGCGCCTGCGTGACTGAGGCGAGCAATGGAAGAACCAACTACATTGACCACCCCTAAAATAATGGCTCCTTTAGCTTTGGCATTTTCAATTGCAACTAATGTATCGGCGGTTTCTCCGCTTTGCGAAATGGCAATGATAATGTCACCCGGTTGAATGATTGGGTTTCGATAGCGAAATTCAGAGGCGTATTCTACTTCTACATTAATTCTGCAACATTCTTCAAAAATATATTCAGCGGTAAGTCCGGCATGCCAACTTGTTCCACATGCAACCATAATAATTCGATTGGCTGCACAAATCTCTTTCGCATACTGCTCAATCCCGCTTAAGGTAATTTTATTTTTTTCAGCATCTAGCCTTCCTCGTAGGCAATCATATATAGTACGTGGTTGCTCAAAAATTTCTTTGAGCATGAAATGATCAAATCCTCCCTTTTCAATGGCAGCAAGTTCTAGGTCTAGTTTTTGCACATAGGGGGTAAGTATTTCATTGCCTAGGTTTTTGAGTATTAACTCATCTGGCTTTATGATGGCGAGTTCGTAGTCGTTTACATACACTACTTCTTTTGTATATTCTAACATCGGTGAAGCGTCGGAACCTAAAAAGTGTTCTCCTTTTCCAACACCAATCACTAAGGGGCTTCCTTTTCTAGCTGCAATGATTGTATTTGGATTTTCTTCGTCTACTAGTAATATGACATAGGCTCCTGTAACTCTCTTTAATGCGACACGAATGGCCTCTTCGAGTGAGCAAGCATTTTTATTTTTTATTTCCTCAATAAAATTCAATAAGACCTCTGTGTCTGTATCACTTTTGAATATATAGCCTTTTTGTTCGAGCTCTTTTTTTAGTTGATTATAGTTTTCAATAATTCCATTATGGATCATTGCTAATTTTCCACTGGAGGAAAGATGGGGATGAGCATTGCGATCACTTGGTTCTCCATGTGTTGCCCAACGTGTGTGTCCGATGCCTGTTTTCCCGCTACAATCTTTACCGACAGTTGTTTCTTCTAAGTCAGCTACTTTGCCCATCTTCTTATATACACGGAGGGATTTGTCATGTAAGGCAACGCCAGCACTGTCATACCCCCGGTATTCCAGTCTTTTCAGTCCTTTGATGACAATGGGGTAGGCATCTCGATATCCTGTATAACCAACGATTCCACACATAGGCAACTACAAATTTTTTCAAATATATATGT
>CAYFLE010000252.1:0-757 GCA_964343645.1 uncultured Chitinophaga sp.
AACCTACGCAATCATCAAGCAAATTAAAAATATTGTTCGAGACGGGGAGCGTGTAATTTTATGCCAGCCCTCCAAGGAGCTTATAGGCGAAACTGTGGGGGAATTTGTAAAATTAGCCCCTGAAATATATGTCAAAGCAATTCATGGAGATCCTTAGCAACTTGAAAGTAGCAAATAAAAAAGCGCTTTTTATCACTCCTGATTATAATGATAATGTTGAATTATCTCTGCGTAATGCACCTTCTGTAATGGGTGTGTTATTAAGCGATATCAACACGTATGACATTGTGAATTCAGAGGTATTAGTGTTGACAGAGAGTGCGGCTAAAATTTTTGCTGAAGAAGAGACGGAAGCATAATTAATTGTAAAAAACAAGGCAAATGCCCAGCAGGAAAAATTGCGTCGCTATGCTTTCAAAGTAGCACGTAAGGCTAACAAGTTGGAGATTAAAAAGGCAGTGGAAACTTTTTATGGTGTTACGGTTACAGATGTAAACACTTCTGTAGTGCCTGGAAAAAACAAAACGCGTTTCACAAAGAGTGGATTCATTGCTGGTCGTAAGCCTGCTTACAAAAAAGCAATGGTTACTGTTGCTGCCGGTGAAACCATTGATTTGTATTCAACTATTTAATTAAATAAATGAATGGCTTCAACAGCCGCAAATGTTGAAATAAAAGATAAGAAACATGTCACTAAAGAAATTTAAACCCATTACCGCAGGAACCCGTTGGAGAATTGGTAATTCTTATGCGGAGG
>CAYFLE010000252.1:767-2101 GCA_964343645.1 uncultured Chitinophaga sp.
CTACCAATGTTCCTGAAAAGAGTTTGATCGAGGCAAAACCTCGTTCCGGTGGACGTAATACCTCTGGTCACTTGACCATGCGTTATCGTGGCGGTGGACACAAAAAGAAGTATCGTATCATCGATTTCAAAAGAAATAAATCAGGTGCGGCTACAGTAGAATCTATTCAGTATGATCCTAACCGTACTGCTTTTATCGCATTGGTTGTTTATGGCGATGGCGAAAAGCGTTACATCTTGGCCCCACAAGGATTGGAAGTAGGTGCTAAAGTGGAGAGCGGCGTGAATGTGGCTCCTGAAGTAGGTAACACATTACCGATGCGTAATATGCCATTGGGTACAAACATCCACAATATTGAAATGCAGCCTGGACAGGGTGGAAAATTGGCACGTAGTGCAGGTTCTTCCGCACAGCTGGCAAACAAAGAAGATAGATATGCGGTATTGAAAATGCCAAGTGGCGAATTGCGCAAAGTGTTGATTGATTGCTGCGCTACTGTTGGTGTGGTAAGTAATAGCGATCATAGCTTACAGAGTATGGGTAAAGCCGGTCGTAACCGTTGGAGAGGTATTCGTCCACGTAACCGTGGTGTTGCCATGAACCCTGTAGATCACCCAATGGGTGGTGGTGAGGGTAAGGCATCTGGAGGCCAACCTCGTTCTAGAAATGGTCAATACTCACGTGGCTTGAAAACCCGTACGGTTGGTAAGGCGAGTGATAAATTAATCATTCAGCGTAAGAACGGAAGTAAAATTTCAACTAAGTAAAATTTAATCAACTAATAAATCCGATATGGCTCGTTCGATTAAAAAAGGTCCTTATATCGCTACACATCTTGAAAACAAGGTGATGGCAATGAACGAAGGAAAATCTAAAAAAGGTGTAATCAAGACTTGGAGTCGTCGTTCCACCATTTCTCCAGATTTTGTGGGACACACATTTGCTGTACACAATGGAAATAAATTCATTCCTGTTTATGTTACCGAATTCATGGTAGGGCATAAGCTTGGTGAATTTGCTCCTACTCGTCAATTTAAAGGACACTCTAAAAAAGAAGGTTAATCTCCGAAATATTTAATCATGGAAGCAGTAGCTAAATTGAGAAATTATCCCACATCGCCTCGTAAGATGCGTTTGCTTGCGGATATGATCCGTGGTCAGAAAGTAGAATTTGTACTGGCCCAATTAGAGCATAACCCAAAGCACCCTGCAGTGCCTTTGCGTAAGCTTGTATTAAGCGCGATCAGTAACTGGAAACAAAAAAATGAAGGTGGCGACGAAAGCCAATTGGTGATCAAGACAATTTTTGTGGACGGGGCACGCACCATCAAAAG
>CAYFLE010000253.1:0-2098 GCA_964343645.1 uncultured Chitinophaga sp.
CTATTTTGATCCAGCATCCATTATTGGCCAAACAGTGACCGTTGTCACAAATCTGGCGCCTCGCAAAATGAGAGGAATCGAAAGCAATGGCATGATTTTGATGGCCACCGACGCGGCCGGTAAACTCCATTTCTTAAAAACAGATGACTCCGTAGAGCCAGGCTCTTTAATCAGTTAATCCAAGTCTTTTTATCAGTCCAGAAATCAACTAACTTCGAAAGAGCTAATTAGTTGCATAACTAACTATTTTTTATGAAGCAACGGTTGATTAAAAAAGTAGCTGTTTTAGGCAGCGGTGTCATGGGCTCGCGGATCGCTTGTCATTTTGCAGGAACTGGACATGAAGTTTTATTGATGGATATCGTCCCTCCCAACTTACCGAAAGAGGCCCCTACCGCTGCAAAAAATAAAATAGTAAACGACGCACTACAGTTCGCCATCAAATCGTCTCCTTCGCCCGTTTATGAAAAAGAAGTGGTACAGAACATTCGTACTGGAAATTTTGATGACGACTTAGCCATGATTGCCACCGCGGATTGGATTATTGAAGTGGTAGTAGAACAAGTAGACATTAAAAAACAATTGCTGGAAAAAGTAGATGCCATTCGAAAGCCAGGAACCATTATTAGTTCGAATACCTCGGGGATTCCAATTCATTTGATGACTGAGGGACGCAGTGAAGATTTTAAAAAACATTTTTGCGGCACTCACTTTTTTAATCCGCCCCGCTATTTACAATTATTAGAAATCATTCCCACCAAAGACACGGACCCTGCACTCATCGATTTCCTAATGCAGTATGGAGATCTTCACCTTGGAAAAACAACTGTGCTTTGTAAGGACACGCCCGCCTTTATTGCTAACCGGATTGGAGTGTTTAGTATGATGGCGATCATGCATCTCAAGGAGAAGTTGCAATTGACTATTGATGAGATTGACGCATTAACAGGGCCCATCCTTGGACGACCCAAGTCAGCTACCTTTCGAACAGCCGATGTGGTGGGCATTGATACGCTAGTCAAAGTTGCAAAAGGAGTAGCAGCGAATTGCCCCCATGATGAAGCACGTGACCTCTTTACAATCCCAGCATGGTTAACCAATATGGTTGCCCAAAATTGGTTGGGCGACAAAACCGGACAAGGTTTTTTTAAAAAAATAAAATCAGTCGATGGCAAAAAGGAAATTTTGACATTGGACCTAGCCACACTAGAATATAAACCTCGCGTAAAGCCAAAATTTGCTTCCCTCGAAACCGCTAAACCTATTGACGAACTAACGACACGAATAAAAATTTTTCAAGCTGCCCCGGATAAAGCCGGTGAATTTTTCAGACAGTTGCATGCACTTCTCTTTTCCTATATTTCTCATCGCATCCCTGAAATCAGTGATGAGTTATACCGCGTAGATGATGCGCTGAAAGCAGGTTTTGGCTGGGAAATTGGTGCGTTTGAAACCTGGGATCTCTTAGGCGTGAATGAAATGACGGTAGCCATTGAAAAAGCTGGCTCATCGATTGCACCCTGGGTACATGACATGCTGAAAAAAGGGCACACGCATTTTTATAAAACAGAAAACGGAAAAAGACTTTGTTTTGATCCAATAGCGGGCACCTACAAAGAATTACCAGGCGGATCAAATTTTTTAGTCATGACACAACATGCTAAAAAAGAAGTTTGGAAAAATAGTGCCTGTAAATTGTTTGACTTAGGAGATGATGTGCTAGGATTACAATGGAATACTAAAATGGGAAGCATCGGAGCAGAGGTATTAGCGGGCATTCAAACGGCGGTGGAAAAAGCAGAAGAACAATTTCAAGGACTTGTCATTGCCAACGAAGGGGCTAACTTTTCGGCGGGCGCCAATGTGGGAATGATTTTTATGCTCGCTATTGAACAAGAATATGACGAGCTGAATATGGCGATACGCCTATTTCAACAAACCATGATGCGTTTACGTTATTCGGGTATCCCTGTGGTGGTAGCTCCACATGGATTGACGCTAGGCGGAGGATGCGAAGTGAACTTACATGCTGACAAATGCTGCCCAACTGCAGAAACCTATACAGGATTAGTAGAGCTCGGCGTAGGCTTAATACCAG
>CAYFLE010000254.1:0-2082 GCA_964343645.1 uncultured Chitinophaga sp.
TTGTAGAGTAGGAATCTTGACCATTCGGGAAAAATGGGAGCAAATCCTACAACTTCCTTCTTTTGATAAAAAAGAGGATAGCTACAAGGATCATAAAGAAAGCATTCGGCTGTCTCAACTTAAAAATTCAGATACCTGTTATTTGCTGCATGGAAATTTACTTCCAACGCCCGCACTCGCAGCAGCTATTTTAAAAATGAAAGCGGGGGACTGTTTGGTGCACAAACAAAATTCACCTTTAGTCTATTGTATTTCGGGAAGCCAACTTGATCAAAAAAAATCAAGCAAGATTTCAAGAACAATTTCATTCAATAGGTCTGTTTATCAAATACAAAACCCTTGGGATCTTTTGCGATTCAATGATTGGAGTATTCGCGAAGATTTTAAATTATTAACTAAGGGCAAAAGGTCTGCGGTATTACCCAAAGGCAACAACGTTATTGGGAAAAAGAATCTGTTTGTTGAAAAAGGGGTCTCCATCCAACTGGCCACCATCAATGCTTCAGAAGGACCTGTTTACATAGGGAAAGGGGCTACTATTATGGAAGGGGCATTGCTGCGAGGGCCACTTGTGATTGGTGAAAATGCCACAGTGAAAATGGGCGCTAAAATTTATGGGGCTAGTACAATTGGACCTAGTTGTGTAGTTGGAGGAGAAATCAAAAACAGCATTTTATTTGGGTTCTCTAATAAAGCGCATGACGGTTATTTGGGCGATTCAGTGATAGGGGAATGGTGTAATATGGGTGCAGGCACTTCTAATTCGAATATTAAAAATACAGCGGGTACTATTCGGGTGTTTACTCCTTTAGGCGAAAAGCAAATGGGATTGAAATGCGGAGTCATCATGGGCGATTATGTGCGTACAAGTATCAATTCATCTATCAATACAGGGTCAGTGATTGGAATCTGTTCTGTTATCATGGGCACTGGATTGACGCCTCGATATATCGCTCCTTTTTCTTGGGGCGAAGAAGGGATCAATCGTTATAAATGGGAAAAGGTGTTGTCCGATATTGAACAGTGGAAAAAGTTGAAGGGAATGAAACTTTCCCCAGCAGAAGTAAAAATTTTAAAATATCTCTATAAAAATTATTAAGCAAGCTATGAGAAAAAAAATTGCTGCGGCTAATTGGAAAATGAATTTGTCTTGGAAGGAAGGGGCTGCTTTATTGCATCAATTAGTGAGTCAAAGTGAAAGCTTGACCAAAAATCAGCAAGTAATTGTAGCGGTGCCATCTCCTTATTTGAGTTTGGCAAAAGCAATTACTGACGCAAATACTGGTTTCACAATTGCGGCCCAAAATTGCCATCACAAAGAGACGGGTGCCTACACAGGAGAGGTTTCTGCGTTGATGTTGCAATCATTAGCAATTCCTTATTGTATTGTTGGGCATAGTGAGAGAAGGGAGTATCAGGCAGAAACCAATCAGCAGCTGGCCGAAAAAATGCAACAATGCTTTATGCATCAAATCACTCCCATTTTTTGCTGTGGAGAGTCATTGCCTATTCGAGAAAAGGGGGAGCAAAATAAATTTGTACAAGCACAATTGGAAGAATCCTTGTTTGTATTAACTCCTGAACAAGTTGCAAGCACCATCATTGCGTATGAACCAATTTGGGCAATTGGAACAGGTAAAACAGCCACTACAGCACAGGCGCAGGAGATTCATCAATTTATCCGTTCGCATATTGCGGCTGCCTATGGGGACAAGTTAGCTGATCAGGTGTCTATACTATACGGAGGAAGCGTAAAAGCGGCCAATGCCGCAGAGCTTTTTGCTTGTCCGGATGTAGACGGTGGTTTGGTAGGAGGGGCTTCCTTACTTGCGGATGAGTTTGCGAAAATCATTGCCGCACTTCCAAACACTATTTGATCACCTCAGGTATTGCCATTCCAATATTGCCACTAGGCATTTGAATCTTTAATAGGGATGCTAACGTAGGAGCAATATCAGACATCGTTGTTTCACGATAAGTTTTCCCTTTTTTTATGCCCCACCCATACCAGAGTAAGGGGATATGAGTATCATAGGGATTCCATAATCCATGCGTGGTTCCGGTGGCACTGCTTGCATCAAT
>CAYFLE010000255.1:0-2043 GCA_964343645.1 uncultured Chitinophaga sp.
GATAGAACTTTCCGCAAGCAGTCCTGCCCCAGTAGCATAAATAGTTGCATACCCTTGCTCAATATGCACACGAGTTAATTGTAACGCAGGTGCTAAAATAGCATGCTGAAATAATTTACGTTTTTCCTTTTCTTTTTCTTCTACTGAATGAAATCCTTCACTATGCGCTGCTCCAATATTTGTCAACACCCCAATAGTAGGTTGTATCACGCGTTCCAGCTGCTCCATTTCATTGGGCTGCGAGATACCTGCCTCAAAAATAGCTAGCTGATGATAGGATTTTAGTTGCCAAACACTTAACGGAACGCCAATTTGCGAGTTATAACTTTTGGGGCTTCGAACTATTCGATAGTCCTGTTGCAATAATTGAAACAGCCATTCTTTTACGATGGTTTTACCATTGCTACCCGTAATTCCTATCACTGGAATTGAAAATCGACGGCGATGTGCGGCAGCCAATTGTTGTAAAGCATCCACTGGATTGCCTACCTGTATAAAATTGGCAGCAGGATAATCACTTTTGTCCAGATGTTGCGAAACAACAAAACTTCGAACCCCTTTTTGATAGAGCTCCCCAATAAAATCATGCCCATTTCGCCGGGAAGACACTAAGGCAAAAAAAATGGAGGTAGTAGGTGAATAGGCTTTTCGACTATCGATCAATAGATGTTCTACTAAATGATTGTTCACAACAGTAGCTCGCACCCCCAGTAGTTTCACCAATTCATTGACCGTGTACAATCTATTCTAGTTTAGCTTATTTAACGCTATTATCCAGCCGATCGGAAGGAACTCCCTTTTTTTGAATAAAGAGGGAGTAAAAAATAGAGCCGCTAATACAAAGGGCAATCACTCCTAAAGAAATAGCCACTTGCTCTTGCTTGGATATCCACTGATTAATCCAATGTTCCCCTAACATTTTTACACCAATAAATACTAATACAATGGCAATGCCTTGTTGCAAATAATCAAACTTGCTAACAGCGCCCCGTAGCAAAAAAAACAAAGAACGTAATCCCAACACAGCAAAAATATTAGAGGTATAGATTACGAACCGATCTCTTGAAATCCCCATCACAGCCGGAATAGAATCTAACGCAAATACTAGATCAATAGAAGCCAGCAAAATGATCACCACAAACAACGTGGTGTATACAGGTCGACCCATTTCGCGGATAACAAATTTTCCATTTCCATCATGGGGAGCCAACGGTAAAAAACGTTTTAAAAATAAATAGACTTTACTCTGCTGTGGATTGAACTCTTCCTCTTCATTAGCCGTAAACATCTTGAAGCCTGTATAGACTAGAAACACGCCAAACAGATATAAGATCCAATGAAACCGCTCCACTAAAACAACCCCGACCGAAATAAAAATGACTCTAAATACAATAGCCATTAAAATGCCAATCAATAATACACGACCATAATTTTTTTCTTTGACGGCGAAAGCAGTAAAAATGAGAATAAAAACAAAAATATTATCGATACTTAGGCTCCATTCCATCAAGTAAGCGCTGAGGTATTCCAATGCTAATTGTTGTCCTTTTTCGATCCATACAAATACAAAAAAGGCTATTGCTAATCCCACCCAAAAAAAGGTTTGATTTAAGGCTTGCCGAATCGTAATCGTTTGATTTTTTTTACTCATCAAGCCCAGATCAAAAAATAGGGCTAACACTAATACTAAGCCAAATACGAGGTAACTAATTTGATCAATATTCATAGCTAAACTTCAGCCCTCAAAGATAGGCTTCAGCGCGTGAATTGTCTTTTTCTGAGTGCTTGCACAGTGTAACCAAGTAGCGCTAATAAAATTAATGGCGTTAATAGGACAAGTAGTTGCCACTGCAAACGTGATGCTTTTACTTTTTCGCCATCCAATAACCGAAGTGTTATTTCTTTTCCCCTCAATTGGCTAATACCGGAATTACTCACTAAATACTCCATACAATTAAGTACAAACTCTTTATTGGCAACAGGAATAAAATATTTACCCGCATCTCCTCCCGTGAGATATTCAAACTGGGTATACTTATTCCA
>CAYFLE010000256.1:0-2040 GCA_964343645.1 uncultured Chitinophaga sp.
AAGGTGCCAAACCCGCCTGGTAAAATTAATGCTGCGTCTGCCTTGCTATAAATCATTAATTTTCGTTGGTGCATATCGTCGCACACAATGAGTTCGCTAATGGCTCGGTGTTCAACTTCCCACTCCACCAATAATTTGGGAATGATACCAGTGACCCATCCACCTCCTCTCATTGCTTCGTCAGCAACAAGCCCCATTAAACCAATACTCCCACCACCATAGATAATTTTGCATTGCTTGGCAGCCAATAGACGACCAATTTCAAGGGCATGTTGCGCATAAATAGGATTATTTCCCTTGCGCGAGCCACAAAAAATAGCGACAGAATGGATTGGCATACTATTCTAGTTACTCCAAAGGGAACGTTTTTTTAGGTATCTTCAAAATTCAATTCAACTAGCTTGTTCTATGTCACCAGTTCTGTTGTTCTCCTTTGTTATTGGCTATTTTTTACTCTTATTAGGAGTTGCTTGGTATACGTCCCGCAACGCGGATAACGAGTCTTTTTTTATTGGTAACCGAAACAGTAATTGGATGTTGGTTGCCTTTGGGATGGTGGGAACCTCGCTGTCTGGTGTCACTTTTGTTAGCGTTCCTGGTAATGTAGGGGATATCAATTTCAATTATTTCCAACTCGTCATTGGGTATGTGTTGGGTTATGCAGTGGTCGCCTTTATTCTTTTGCCACTTTATTACAAAATGAATTTGACTAGTATTTATACCTACCTGGAAAATCGTTTTGGAGTCAATGCGCACAAAGCCGGGGCCTTCTTTTTTATTCTTTCTCGGACAGTAGGAGCAACGGCTAGACTTTATTTAGTCATAAACATTTTACAATTATTCATACTCGATAAACTCGGAATTCCATTTTTAGCTACGGCTATTGTTATTTTAACGCTCATTCTTCTATATACATTTGAAGGAGGTGTGCGCACGATCATTTTTACGGATACCTTACAAACATCTGGCATGCTGATCGGATTACTAGTGTGTTTAGTGGTGCTGGTTAAAGCGCTTGGAACGGATGGAATAGGGGCGTGGCAACTCATTCAAGAAAAGGGGTACAATCAAGTTATTAATCTAGACACCAATAGTCCATTTAATTTTTGGAAGCAGCTATTGGGGGGGATGTTTATTACCATTACCATGACTGGGTTGGATCAGGAAATGATGCAAAAAAATATCAGCGTGCGAACGCTTAAAGATTCTCAAAAAAATGTGCTCTCTCTGAGTATTATTCTAGTCATTGTCAATGCCTTGTTTTTGTTGCTGGGGGCTGTTCTTTATTTATATGCCGGATCAGTGGGCTTATCCGCTAAGGGGGATGATCTCTTTCCTACAATTGCTTTAAGTACTGCATTTTCCGGAACAATTGGTGTGATTTTTATTATAGCATTAATCTCTGCCTTGTTCCCCAGCGTAGATGGAGCCATCACTTCATTGACCTCTAGTTTTTGTATAGATATTTTGGATTTCAATCGTTCTCTTGATCAAGAACAGGCCAAGCGTAAAAAAAGATTACGTGTTCACTTAAGTTTTGCAGTGATATTCCTGACAATGGTGTTATTGTTTAAGTATATCAATGATAAATCAATCATCCAGTTTATTATCAAATTTGCAGGAATCACCTACGGGCCACTCTTAGGGCTTTTCTCTTTTGGTATTTTAACAAAGCGAACCATCCTCAATCAATGGGTGTGGCCGGTATGTATTGGCGGACCCGCGCTGACATTAATGTTGGATGTTGTGTGTAACCCCGTGTATTATGAAAAATTATTGCACGCCGAATTAGGTCTTGGTAATTTGTCAGCTACTGTTTTTGGAGGATATAAGATTGGGCCAGAATTAATATTGATTAACGGCTTATTTACCTTCATTGGACTATGGCTGATTTCTACTTCTCCTAAAAAGAATTAATCTTTTTTCAAGCAGTACCTTTGCCACAAATTAGGTCGATTGGAAATTTTATCAGCCCTGGCACAAGACTATGCTGAGCAGCATAGCAGCCCACAGGAACTTTTACTGCAAGAAGTAGAAACT
>CAYFLE010000257.1:0-1094 GCA_964343645.1 uncultured Chitinophaga sp.
AAATGGTTTAATGTGCTTACTTATGGCTTAAATGAGCAAGAGGAAATTGATTATGGGCGGGCATTACCGGAGCTGAAATGGCAATGCTCGATTGCGGAATTAAAGTAAAACCAGGAAGTGGGGCCGCCGCCGCTGGGGAATATTGGCGAAATAACAAACCACCATCGGGTTTATTAATTCGTTAAATTTATTTTTTGAACTCTTTAGAGCGCTCTGCTGCCTCCATTGTGTTCATGAGCAGCATCGTTATTGTCATAGGGCCAACTCCTCCGGGTACGGGGGTGATATAGCCGGCAACTTGTTGAACGGTTTCAAAGTCAACATCGCCGCATAATTTGCCATCTGGTAGTCGATTGATGCCTACGTCGATTACTGCCGCCCCGGGCTTAATCATTTCTGCCGAAATCATTCTTGGTCTACCGGTTGCGACAACAATAATATCCGCCTCTTTAGTGTGTTGACTAAGATTGCGTGTTTTGCTATTGCAAACAGTGATCGTTGCACCTGCTAGGAGCAACAAAATTGCCATTGGCTTTCCAACAATATTGGATGATCCAATTACTACAGCTTTTGATCCAGAAATGGGAAAATTAATACTCTCTAGCATTTTCATGCAGCCATAGGGTGTGCATGGGATAAATTTAGGATCCCCAACCATCAGCGCCCCAGCGTTTGCAACATGAAAGCCATCAACATCTTTTTCTGGTGATATGGCTTCAAGCACCTTTTTTGAATTGATGTGTTGAGGCAAGGGAAGCTGAACCAAAATTCCATGGATTGTAGGGTCATTATTTAGAAATTCAATTCGTTTAAGTAGATCTTGCTCAGAAAAAGAGGCGGTATACTTTTCAAGAATTGAATGGAAACCAACCTCACTACATGCTTTTACCTTACTTGAAACATATACTTGGCTAGCGGGATTCTCACCCACCAAAATAACAGCTAATCCAGGAGGGGTACCATAAATTGATTGAATTTTTGCAGTACGTTCTTTGATTTCACTTCGTAATTTTTTAGATAATAAAGTTCCATCAATTAATTGAGCTGTCATATTTTTACTGTCTACAAAAGTGATTAGGGTTATTCCTTATATA
>CAYFLE010000257.1:1104-2031 GCA_964343645.1 uncultured Chitinophaga sp.
AATGCTAAATTAGTCTAACATCTGTTTATCATTTGATCAACTAGTAAAAAGACAATTTTTTTAGTGTTTTATCAAAAAGAATTACATTTAAAACTTCTTCTTAAGTGGAAAAATGTTTTTCACAAATTCCTTACAAAATGACTACTTTATATTCAAGCAAAATAGAGTCTTTGCCTCTAGTCGCCACTGGTAAAGTGCGCGATGTTTATGCTGTTGGGAATGATCACTTACTAATGATTGCGACAGATCGACTGTCTGCTTTTGATGTTGTAATGAATGAACCGGTTCCAAATAAAGGGGAGATATTGAATCGTATTTCTAATTATTGGTTTTTAGAATTAGATTCAATTATTCCGAATCACCTTACAAAAATTGATGCCTGTTCTGTTGTAAAGCCTGCAGAGATGATCCAAGTACACAAAAGAGCTGTAGTTG
Source organism: uncultured Chitinophaga sp. (assembly GCA_964343645.1). Taxonomy (GTDB): domain Bacteria; phylum Bacteroidota; class Bacteroidia; order Chitinophagales; family Chitinophagaceae; genus JJ008. The sequence continues at coordinate 1,540 of CAYFLE010000257.1, forward strand.
TTAAGCGGTTAAGACCAATTCGGGTTGAGTCTGTTGTAAGGGGGTATTTGGCTGGAAGTGCTTGGAAAGAATATCAAACGTATGGAACGGTAGCTGGCGTTTGGATGCCAACTTTTTTGCAATTTGCAGAAAAACTGCCGGAGCCAATCTTCTCCCCGGCTATTAAAGAGGCCAGTGGATTTCATGATGTGAATATTACCTACGCCGAACTTGAAAATTTTATTGGCAAGAAAAGAGCGGCAGATATTAGAGACGTGAGTATTAAACTTTATCAATCAGCTAATAAGATCGCTTTAGAGAAGGGTATGATTTTGGCAGATACCAAATTTGAGTATGGTCTAGATGATAGAGATGAACTTGTATTGATGGATGAAATTTTAACCCCCGACTCTTCGCGTTATTGGTCTTTAGATGATTACCAGATTGGTAAACCAATTTTTTCATTCGATAAGCAAATTTTTCGAGATTGGCTTGAATCTACAGAATTTATGG
>CAYFLE010000258.1:0-2010 GCA_964343645.1 uncultured Chitinophaga sp.
TGAAAGCCGATCCTACGCAAAAAGGGAAATTAATCGTGGATCCAGAAGCTAAGCTCGAGGAGGAATTGGTAGTTCGACCTACTAGTGAGGCCATCATTTGGAATACCTATAAAAACTGGATACAGTCTTACCGAGATCTACCCATTTTGGTTAATCAATGGGCAAACGTTGTCCGTTGGGAAATGCGAACTCGCTTGTTTTTGCGTACAGCCGAATTTTTATGGCAGGAAGGACACACCGCACATGCAACACGGGAGGAGGCTATTGAGGAAACCAAAAAGATGCTAGAGGTTTATGCTGATTTTGTAGAAAATTGGATGGCTGTTCCCGTGATAAAAGGAGTGAAAACAGCTAATGAGCGTTTTGCTGGCGCAGAAGATACTTACTGTATTGAGGCATTAATGCAAGATGGAAAAGCCTTGCAAGCAGGAACTTCACACTTTTTGGGTCAAAATTTTGCAAAAGCATTTGATGTGAAATTCAGTGATAAGGAAAATAAGTTAGATCACGTGTGGGCAACCAGTTGGGGCGTTAGTACTCGTTTAATTGGGGCATTGGTGATGGCACATAGTGATGATGAGGGATTAATTCTTCCTCCAAGGATTGCACCAATTCAAGTGGTGATTGTTCCTATTTATAAAGGGGAAGAGCAAAAAGCAGCGATTGATGCAAAAGTGAGTGAAATTGTTTCTCAATTAAAAAAAGCAGGTGTTCGGGTGAAGTATGATGATTCTGATCAGGCAAGACCAGGATGGAAATTTGCCGAGTATGAAATGAAAGGAGTACCCTTACGATTAGCACTAGGAGCCCGCGACTTAGAACAAGGGGTGGTTGAGTTAGCCCGTAGAGATACGCGAGAAAAGAAAACAATTTCCCTGGAGGGAGTGACCGCTGTATTACTGGAAGAATTAGAGGCTATACAAACCAATTTATTTAATCGGGCACGTCAATATCGAGATGAGCACATTACAAATGCGAATAGTTGGGAAGAGTTTGTTAATCTGCTAGACAATAAAGGCGGCTTTGTTGCAGCACATTGGGATGGCAGTCCAGAAACAGAAGAAGTCATCAAGGAAAAGACAAAAGCAACCATTCGTTGTATTCCTTTGGATGCAACAAAAGAAACAGGCCTTTGTATTTTGTCCGGAAAGCCATCCACCCAACGGGTACTTTTTGCACGCGCCTACTAAGCATGGAATATACCAAAGAGAATTTTGAGAATGGGGCTGTGTTACTAATTGATAAACCCATAGCATGGACCTCCTTTGATGTTATTCGGAAGTTGCGTAATCATATTCGAATCAAAAAAATTGGTCACGCCGGAACATTGGACCCATTGGCAACTGGATTGCTTATTGTATGCACGGGAAAGTTTACGAAACGCATCAATGAGTACATGGCCAAAGAAAAAGAGTACACAGGAGTAATAACATTTGGCGCTGTTACACCCACTTATGACTTAGAAAGCGAACCAGAAAATTTTCAACCAATTGCCGCTTTATCGATTGATTTACTACAAGAAAAAATAAAAGATTTTATTGGGCTGATTTACCAGCGACCGCCTGCACACTCTGCAATTAAATTGAATGGGAAAAGAGTATATGAATTAGCACGTGCTGGTAAAGAGGTGAAATTAGAGCCTCGACCTGTACATATTTATGAATTTGAAATTGTCAACTACCAGGCAGGCCAACTTCATTTTCGTGTGGTATGTTCAACAGGCACCTACATTAGAAGTTTAGCACATGATCTAGGTCAGTCGCTCAGATGTGGAGCTTATTTAAGTGCCTTGCGTCGAACGCGTATTGGAGAACATTTGATACAAGACGCACTCACGATGGAACGTTTTCAGCAATTATTTACAGGGACTACAAATTAAATGGGTAGTTAATTCCTAATTGAAATTGGTCCATGTCACTTAGTCTTGGATAGCCAAACCATTTATTTTGGTACGCCCGGTTAGCAGGGGAGGGACTTGGGTCTTTTGCTTTGATTGAATAGTCAAATCGA
>CAYFLE010000259.1:0-447 GCA_964343645.1 uncultured Chitinophaga sp.
CATCATGATAACCGATACTAAGAAGTTGATCGGTCATCAATAAAGTGGCTTCACGAGGAAAAGCAAAATAAGTGGGGTAAAACTGTCCACTATACGTTTTCATAGGAAAGATTGGAGGTTAAAGATAAGTTGGCCAACTTTTCGAGCCTATTTTTGTAATACTACAAATGGTTCAGGCATACAATTTTTTGGCTTCTTGGCAACTTTTCCCTGAAAAAGGGTCCTATGAAAAGGGCGGAAGACCCAAAAGTGGTATTTATAAGATAGAAGCCACGGAGGGCAAAAAAGAATTAACCATCTATCACAACTGGGTTAGCTTGGAGAATCAGGCCTTTGCTGCTAATTATACCTTGCCTGCCGATGGTGACCTTCACCCCTATCCGGAAACAGCATGGGCGGACAAAGTGCAAGCGGGGTTGCCAGACGGTATCACCTTTGAAGTGCATT
>CAYFLE010000259.1:457-2009 GCA_964343645.1 uncultured Chitinophaga sp.
TCTCCCCTATGCTGCATCGGTATCAGGTGCGGTGATCAAACCCAATGAAGAGGGTCTTATTAAACATAAAGCACTTACTGCGATGGAAGAGCAGACCAACATGCAGTTGGATCAAATTAGACAACAAATTGAACTACTTGCCTTGCAAGCACAGGAGATTCAAAAAAGAAAAGAACTCTCCTTGAAAATTTATGAGGCACGACTAAGCTTCAAACCTAATATAGGACAGGTCTATTATCTCTATGAAAAAAAGGACGACAGCTATATGGTATCCCTAGTGTCTCCCAAAGAATGGGGAGGCGCCGGACCCTTTAAAAAGTTTGTCGCCACTGTTCAGTTATTAGCCGATCATACCTGGAAAGAACTGTAGGAACCTATCTTTGTGAGCGTGACAAAACTCTCAGTCAATATCAACAAGTTTGCAACGCTGCGCAATGCGCGGGGCGGCAATAATCCTGACTTGGAAAAGATTACGAAAGCCGTTCAGGCTTTTGGAGCGGATGGAGTAACTGTACATCCCCGACCAGATGAAAGACATATTCGTTATGACGATGTACGTGCTATAAAAAAGCTAATCACTACTGAATTGAATATTGAAGGCAATTGTCGTGAAGAAAAATTTGTTCAACTGGTTGTAGAAACCAAGCCTACCCAAGTAACCTTGGTACCGGATGCAGTTGGACAATTAACGAGTGACCATGGTTGGGATACCCTTACACACCAAGATTACTTGAAGCAAATCATCCCTGTTTTTAAAAATGCAGGCATCCGCGTTAGTTTATTTGTTGACCCGAATCCAGCTATGATACGAGCAGCCAAAACAACGGGCACAGATCGTATCGAGCTATATACTGAAAACTATGCACGGCTTTATCAAGCAGGAGAAAGAGAAAATGCAATTGCGCCCTACCGCGAAGCCGCCCTACTTGCCCGTGAACTTGGGTTAGGGTTGAATGCAGGACACGATTTGGATCATTCAAATCTTCGTTTTTTCCATCAGGAAATCCCTTGGCTACAAGAAGTGAGCATTGGACATGCACTTATTTGTGATGCATTAGTTTGGGGGCTGGAAAACACCATCCAGTTATACAAAAGAGAACTCCAGTCTTAGTTTAATTTTTCTCCAACAAATTGTTGAATGGCCTCAAATTGGTCAGGCGCAAACCAGTTTAATTCGGCTTGTCGTTTAAACCAGGTCATTTGTCGTTTGGCGTATTGACGCGTGTTGATTTGAATTTGTTCAATTGCCTGTTCCATTGATAGCACTCCAGCTAAATGAGCAAAGAGCTCCTGGTAGCCTACTGTTTGCAGCGCATTGAGTGTGGAATAAGATTGTAATTGTTTGACTTCATCGAGGAGTCCTTGTTCCATCATCTGTAAAACCCGTGTATGAATTCGCTCTATTAAAATTGCACGAGGCAGTTCGAGCCCAACTGAAATCAATTCAAAATTTGTAGTGGATGCTGCGTTTTTTCGAAATGAAAAAATACTCTTACCAGTAGTCAGTACTACTTCCAACGCACGCATCATTCGCTGTGGATTTTTCATTTCA
>CAYFLE010000260.1:0-2002 GCA_964343645.1 uncultured Chitinophaga sp.
CTTTTACCATGATTGGTGCGTTGACGATGCTCGTGTTAGAAAAACAAAAAGATATTCGCGTATTACATGCACTCGGTGCCAATCAATTCTTGATCCAACGCATATTTATGGGCGAAGGGCTTTTGCTGGCAATCATTGGGGGTGGTGCAGGCATGTTGTTAGCTGGTGTATTAGCTTGGTTGCAAATAAAATTTCACCTAATCCCCTTAGAGGGTGGAAGTTTTTTGATTGACTACTATCCAGTGCAAGTAAAAGGGGAAGACTTTTTATTAGTAGGCGCTACCGTGCTCCTCATCGCATTGCTAGCTTCTTGGTTCCCTTCTACGCGTGCTGCGAAAGCACCGATTGCTTTACGCGAATCGTAAAAAATTAATAATCACCTAAGGTTTCTGGTAATTGAGCTAGGGCGCGGGCTAATTGTTCATCATTGGGCGCAATGCCATGCCATTCATGGGTGCCTTCCATAAAATCTACTCCTTTGCCCATGGCGGTACGCATCAATATCACAATGGGTTTACCTTGTCCGGTCAATGATTTAGCTTTTTCCAACGTGGCGACGGTGTCATCCATATCATTGCCATCCATCTGCAAAACAGTCCAGTCAAACGCACGAAACTTTGCTTCCAAATCTCCGAGGTTCATCACTTTTTCAGTGGGCCCATCAATTTGTTGACCATTCCAATCGATAGTCGCAATCAAGTTGTCAACTTTATGATGTGCTGCAAATAGTACAGCTTCCCAAATTTGTCCCTCATTCAATTCTCCATCGCCATGCAAGGAAAAGACTAATTCTTTTTTGCCATTTAACTTTTTCGTGAGCGCGGCACCTGCAGCCACACTTAATCCTTGTCCGAGTGAACCAGAGGCCATACGAATCCCCGGTAAATGTTCGTGCGTGGCTGGGTGTCCTTGTAAACGGCTATTGATTTTTCGAAAGGTGCCTAATTCTTTTTTATCAAAATAACCACTGCGTGCCAAGGTGGAATAAAATACGGGGGAGATATGACCATTCGAGAGAACAAAAACATCTTCCTCGGTTGCATTCATATCAAAGGAAGGATTGTGCTTCATCACTTTAAAATAAAGCGCCGTTAAAAAGTCGGTGCAGCCTAATGAACCGCCGGGGTGACCGCTATTCACCGCGTGTACCATTCTTACAATATCCCGTCTGATTTGGGTGGCAATATTTTTTAATTCGGCAGTGGAGGCCATAAAAAAAGATTTATGCAAACCTATTTCTTTTTGGGTTTGTAAATCCAGTCTGGTAATAGTGTGTAAAACTTCATAATTTTGACGCATGTCAGACGATGTTCAATCGATCAGCGCACATGCGCAGGATCACATGAAAAAAGCAATCGGCCACTTAGAAGCCGAATTAATTAAAATCAGAGCTGGAAAGGCAAATCCCCAGATGTTTGATGGACTGGTGGTGGATTATTATGGCGCTCCAGTTCCCATCAACCAGGTAGCGAATATCAGTGTGATGGATGCGCGGACCCTTAGCATTCAGCCCTGGGAAAAAAATATGGTGCAACCAATTGAACGCGCCATCATCGCGGCCAATATGGGCGTGACCCCTCAAAATGATGGGGTGCTTATTCGCATTTTTATGCCGCCCCTCACAGAGGAGCGACGAAAAGAGTTAGTAAAAAAATGTCAGGGAGAGGGAGAGCAATGTAAAGTAGCCATTCGAAATATTCGTCGCGACGCGATTGAGCAAATCAAAAAGCTACAGAAAAATGGTTTGAGCGAAGATGTTTGTAAAGATGCCGAAGAGGGCGTACAACAACTCACCGATAAACATATTACATTGGTGGAAACGCATTTGGCCGCTAAAGAAAAAGAGATCATGGCCGTCTAATGGCCGGTTGACTATTTTTTTCTGACTGGACTACTATTGGCTAAATAAACGCCTGCGAGGATCAGCAATAAACATCCCACTTCCAGTGCGGTGATGGCTTCGTGATCCAAAAATCCCCAAAATAGTGCTACAAAGGGAATG
>CAYFLE010000261.1:0-1972 GCA_964343645.1 uncultured Chitinophaga sp.
ATGAGGATATGCGAGAAGCGCAGTCACTCAGTTTCCCAATCACGATGTTAGTAATTATCTCATTTGCCATGATGACGGCAGCTTCAACCAACCCAACAGGCCCTATTGCGGTTTGGGGAAGCATTATTCCTTTTTCTTCTCCGATTGTGATGATGGTTCGGATACCTTATGGAATTCCTGGCGCCGTTCCTTATTGGCAATTGGCACTATCGATGGCCATGTTAATACTTGGTTTCCTGGTGACGGTTTGGTTTGCAGGAAAAATCTATCGAACAGGGATTTTGATGTATGGTAAAAAAATTACGTGGAAAGAAATGTTACGATGGGCGTTTAGAAAAAGTTAATCTCTTTTTTGATCAAAGGGATTTGCACAAGCTTCTAAAAACTCACGCCAAGTATTTTCAACAATCACGGATGCCGGTAAAATAGTATCGAGTAGCGCGCTCACTTGTCCTATCTCCAATTCACCCTGCTCCAAATCTCCTTCAAACATTCCTTTGCGTGCCCTGCCCTTTCCGAGTAAGTGGGCTAATTCTTCTTGACTAGCTCCTCTTATTTCTGCAGCCTGCACCTCGGTAAAGAATTTATTCTTTAACAATCGAACAGGTGTCAATTGTTTTAAACTTAGTTGTGTATCCCCTTCCATGGCATGAATGACCATTTCCTTGAAATTGGGATGCGAGGAAGCTTCTTCACTGGCTACAAATCGTGTTCCCATTTGCGCACCTTCTGCTCCCAATGATAACACAGCATAAAGTTGACGACCTGTTGCAATTCCTCCGGCAGCAACAACAGGAATTTTGACCGCTTTTTTTACAGCAGGAATCAATACCAACGTAGTTGTTTCCTCTCGACCATTATGTCCACCAGCCTCAAAGCCTTCCGCAATTACTGCATCACATCCTGCCGCTTCCGCCTTTTGTGCAAACTTGGAAGAGCTCACTACATGCAATACTTTTTTTCCTTTTTCTTTTAATGAGCTTGTCCAAGTAGCAGGATTACCGGCTGAGGTAATCACGACGGGAACCTCTTCTTCCATCAATACCGCAATTTGTGCGGCAATCCCCGCATACAACAATGGAATATTTACTGCAAAGGGATGTTGCGTAGCCGCTTTGCATTTTCGAATATGCTCTCTTAACAAATCAGGATGCATAGAACCTGCACCAATTACTCCTAACCCACCTGCGTTACTCACAGCGGCTGCTAATTTCCAACCGCTGGTCCAAATCATTCCCCCCTGAATAAGTGGGTATTTAATACCTAATAAAGAAGTCAATCTATTGGAGAAGGGTTTCATAATTTTTCTATTCAACCCAAATCTATACTGGTATTATCTCCCACATTGAGCGAGCGTGTTTCACCGCGAAGTAAGGTATCACTTCCTATCACAGAGTCACTAACTACTATATCTTGTAGAGTGCTGAAGGAACCGATGATGGATTCTTTGACCACCGAAGATTGAATAGCGGTGTTTTCCCCAATCGCCACATTCGGTCCAATCACCGAATTTCGAATTAAACAACCCGCACCAATACTAACAGGCGGAATAAATACTGTGTTTTCAAAATGATCCACCGGAATTTGATCAGCAAATTTTTTCAATAAAAGCGCATTGGATTCCAAAAGCGTTTCTTTTCGGCCACAATCAAACCAGTTGTCTACTTTGAAAGACTTTAGTGGAATTCCTTGACCAATCATACAATCTAATGCATCCGTCAAACTGTATTCGCCATGTGAACGGATGCCCTGGCTAATATTATTTTCTAAACATCTAAATAACTGTTCGCTTTCTTTGATTTTATAAATTCCCACGAGCGCCAAATTCGATTTAGGAATTTGTGGCTTCTCCACTAATTTTTCGATGAACCCACTATCATCAATTTCCGCTACGCCAAAATCACGGGGATCTTCTACTTTTCGTAACCCAATCATTGAGCGACTTTCGGCCAACACCGCTTTTATATCGTAT
>CAYFLE010000262.1:0-1953 GCA_964343645.1 uncultured Chitinophaga sp.
TTGACTCCCTTTTGTATTATTAATAACACTTTTGGCACTTTTATTTATTCGCACTAGTGAAGGGTATAATTTTTTAATTCTTTTTTTACTCGGTGTCTTATCGTGGTTTCGATTTCGAAAAAGTGCTGATCAAGCTATCCAAAAAAGTATTGCTTATGCAGGGTTGTATATGCTTTTGTTAGGGTTGTTACTAGAGCCTTACGAAGGCGGAATCAAAAAAGATCCTTCCACTTTCAGCTATTATTTTGTTACCAGTGGTTTTAGTTTTTGGGGATTGCTTTTATTATTGGATTTGGAAAGTAGTAACTGGATAGGATTTCTTCGAAAATTTCTTGGAGCCTTAGGCCGAAATCCTTTGGTAGCGTATGCTACAGGATCTCTTTTGATTTTGCCATTGCTATCTCTATTATCCTTGAAAGATAGCTGGGATTCCTGGGCGCATACACCCTGGCAAGGCTTTTTAAAGGGAATTATTTTTACGTTATTGGTAAGCGGCTTAACGTTGTTGTTAAATCGACTTCGTCTTTTTTGGCGAGCTTGAATTATTCTATCAGTGTCAATTCATTGATAAGTAATCCTGCAGCTGGGTGGATTAATTTGATTTTTATAGTATCAATTTTGACAGGAGAATTCCAAAAATTATACCAGTCCTCTTTGTTTTTTTCAACTACTCTTTTAAAAATAGGTCGTGGATCTTGTTTGGCTCTGCTATCTCGGCCATATAAGAGGGAAGTTTGAAAAACAAGACTATTATTCTCCCACAACTCTAGGATGGCGATGGGTGTTGCTTCCGGTAAAATCACTTGACACGACGTGTTCATTTTGATTCCTTTGATGCTTTTCGCTGCGCCACCATTGAATCGAATAGTTGATAAATTATTTTTTGTTGAATCAGTGAGGTTGTTTAATTGAAGATGACCATTCCACGTCCAGCCCTTTGCTGATCCAAGCGGTAATGGTTGACGATAAAAGCGATTGGTAAATTCTTGAATCGGTTCATAGGGTAGTGTATGCGGCATTTCTTGACGCCCGCTCCAGGCATAATCTAGGGCTAACACATAGGCGCCAAACTGCTCAATATTTTTAAGCATATTTGATTCACTACTCTCAAAGTCTGCCCAAGTTGTTTGGAGGACGCCTATATTTTGCTCAATCGCCGCTAAGGTGAATCCACGAATGTTGTTGCCGATAAACCAAGGGGAGGCAACAGGTTTGAGGCCTTCCTTTTTCCAAATCAAAATATTTTTTTGGTACACACTTGGATCTGGATTTCCTAGATAGTGCCAATCTGCGACCCATGTCTTTGCAGGGATTAATTTTCTAATTTGTGCAGCACGGGACTCATTGATGCCATTACATGCGTCGGGTCCTTCTCCGGGAGCTAATCCCATATCACCCCATATCATTAAGGAAAGCTTGTTCTTTTTTGTATAGTGGTCTAGCCAATTTATTTGCTGTTGAAAAAGTTCAATCTCTTTTTCTCTTGGCCAATTAAAACCTATCATACCAATTTCATCAAACCCTGCATGAATGGTGGTAGGTTTTAATAATTGAATTGCCTCATCCCAAATTTTATGAATCGCGCTGACTGCTTCGGGTTTGAAAACATTCAACGTGTATGGATAGGAAGGATTGATCGCTAGCTTTCTGTTGGCTGTTGGCTTAAAAAACCATTCCATATGCCCCAAGCTTTGTATCAAAGGAATGGGCTCTACCTGTTTAGTGCGCAAGTAGGTAAATTCATTTTTCAAATCATCCAAGCCTATGCTTATCGCATTATGCACATTAGGCATGCTCTTCCACTCCGCCTGCTCGCATTGTATGACTGTTTTATTCATTTTCAACGGAAGCAGTACGTTGTCAAACATTTTTTTATGCAAGGCCCAGCTAGTGGGTCCCGTAAACATGTGAATTCCTCTCCAGTCAATTTTAGGTTGATCGCTTAGCTGACCC
>CAYFLE010000263.1:0-1948 GCA_964343645.1 uncultured Chitinophaga sp.
GATAGCTCCTCTTGGGCAAGAGGACAATCATGGGGGCTGTATGGATTTACCATGATGTATCGATTTACAAAAAGTGAAGTATATCTAAAACAGGCACAGCGTATTGCCAACTATTTATCGAGTCATCCTAATTTACCAGCTGATAAAATCCCCTATTGGGATTATAACGTAAACGACGAAAAAATCAATTTTCGAGATGCTTCAGCGGGTGCTATTATGGCCTCTGCATTGCTAGAGCTTGCTAGATATTCTACTAAAACAGATCGCGTAAAATATTTGAATTTGGCAGAAACCATTATTTTATCATTGGGGAAAAGCGAATATTTATCAAATGCAGGGGAAAGTGGTGGTTTTTTAATTAAGCATAACGTTGGCTCCTTACCACATAAAAGTGAAGTAGATGCGTCATTAACGTATGCAGATTATTATTATTTAGAATGTCTACAACGCTATAAAAAATGGTACTTGTAGCTATTAAATTACTTCAGGAACCCTTCAAGAAATAGTACGATAAAGTAAAGCATAGAAGGACAAAGCAAACAGCCTAGGCCTGTATAGAATGTTGCAGTAAGCGCTCCATAGGGAACAAGTTTTGTATCAGTGGCTGCTAATCCTGCTGCTACTCCACTGGTGGTTCCCATCAATCCACCATAAATCATAGCAGACTGGGGATTATTGAGTCCAATTTTAGAAGCGAGTAGTGGCGTACCAATAGTAACAACAATAGATTTTATAACGCCAATAGCAATACTCAACGCAATCACATCGGAAGGGGCACCAATGGCCGAACCTGTAACAGGACCTACAATAAATGTACAAGCCCCAGCGCCAATGGTTGTAAAACTTTTAACATCACGATACCCTAGCAAATAGCCAATGAGGCCTCCTAAGAAAAAGGAGAGTATAACGCCTATAAATAATGCAATAACACCTTGCTTACCAGCTTTCTTGATTTCAGAAAAGCTGGCCCCCATGGCGGTAGATACAATAGAAAAATCGCGCAATACAGACCCGCCCATAAATGCTAATCCAGAAAATAGCGGGATGTCCGCTAAGCCTTTTTTATCTCCCAAAAAAGCTAAAACCAATCCTGCTGATATAGCAATAGCAATACCTGGCAATTTCCCATTTGTAAGTTTGGTAGAGACCCAAAAAGAACACCACATAAGAGTGCCTACCAGTAAAAAAGAAAAGACAAAACCATTGTCCACTAATACTTTTTCAATGGCTGCCATTAGGAGTAGTTTTGATGGTACGTGCTAATACCGGTACAAGTAATAGCATAAATAATGTAACAAGAATACCAACAGCTAGCGCTACCCAACTTCCATGAACAGCCGCTTTCACATTTTGGGTAGCAGACATCGCAATAACAACGGGGATATACATGGCACTCCAGAATAAGATCCCTTGCTCCGGATCTTTTGAAAGTAAATTTCTCTTTTTTAAATAATCAGAAACTAAAATGAGAAATAACATCCCAAATCCTACACCTCCGATATTGCTATTCATATGGAGGAGTCTACCTAATTGATCTCCTATCAACTGTCCCGCTAAATAACAGGCCGCTAATATGGCAACACCATAAATTTTCATTGCTTTCCTTTTTTGGCAATTCGCTTTACCGATTTACGAATCGTTTGACCCCATACCTGATACCCCTTTTCATTATAATGCAACTTATCGTCCAAGTAATAGGACTTAATGGGCAATTGATCCTTCCCAATAAAAGAAGGACCTGAATCTATATAGAATAAGTTTGGCTGAGTTGCTACAAATTCCTTGATCAGTTGATTAGCAGCTTGTACCCGATCCCAAGCGGCCCATCTTTTTTCACTGGGGGAAATGGCCAACCAACAAATAGGGGTTGTTGGTAATAGTGTTCTGATTTCTTGAATTACATATTTAAAAATTTCTAACACCTGATCCGGTGCTTTATCTTTTTCAC
>CAYFLE010000264.1:0-1931 GCA_964343645.1 uncultured Chitinophaga sp.
TTAACTCCAACTTCCCACTGGCTACGAGGCTTAGCAGGATAATTATAGGTTCCGTTTAGGAATTCAGTGTGCTGTGGCATTCTCTTTGAAGGAATCAAAGAGGAGTCACGTAGATCGTAAGAACTCCCAACTTTTTGTGAAAATCCAACAGATGCTGTTAAACTAAAAAGCACCGCAAGGACATATGCACTTCTTCTCATAATGAGTGGTTAAGATTTAAGTATACAAAAATTATCAACAAAAGTAGGCCAAAATTGTGAATATTCAAAATTTTTATTCCGCGTAAAACTTTCATTTCCCATTATTTCTCAATTACTTAACAGATATTTACGAATTATCAAAGCAAGTACTTAGCGCCAATTTTTGGACGTAATTTCACCGCCGCGTATGAACCTACCTACTCATCTGGTAAAAGAGGAGCTGGACATTTTTGAGCAAAAGTTCAAAGAGGCTGTCCAGAGTCAGGCCCCCCTGCTGGATCGGATCATGCGGTATATTGTCAAACGAAAAGGAAAGCAACTACGCCCGCTGTTTGTGCTGCTCTCCGCCAAATTATGTGGCACGATTAACGACTCCGCTTATCGGGCTGCCTCCTTAGTAGAGATCCTTCACACGGCAACCTTGGTTCATGATGATGTGGTTGACGATTCCAATGAACGAAGAGGTTTCTTTTCTACCTACGCGTTGTGGAAGACAAAAGCCAGTGTGTTGATTGGAGACTATTTATTGGCAAAAGGCCTTTTATTAACGCTGGAAAATAAAGATTATCAATTATTGCATATCCTTTCTGAAGCGGTAAAAAAAATCAGCGAAGGAGAGCTTCTACAATTAGAGAAGGCCAGAAATCTGAATATTGAAGAAGATGTTTACTATGAAATCATCCGCAACAAAACAGCTTCGTTGTTAGCCTCTGCGTGTGCAGCAGGCGCATGGGCTACCAGCCAAAATGAAGAATTTACCAATAGAATGCGGCGATTTGGTGAGCTGACCGGCATGGCTTTTCAAATCAAAGATGACTTATTTGATTATGCGAGTGAAGAGATTGGCAAACCCACCGGAAACGACATTAAAGAAAGTAAGTTGACGCTTCCGCTGATTTATACATTAAACAATACCGATCGCTCAACTAGAAAAAAAATCATCTACATAGTCAAGAATGAAAAAGAAGACAAAAAGAAATTGGCTTGGGTGATTGAACAAGTAATAAAAACAGGTGGGATTGATTATGCGATAAAAAAAATGAATCAGTTTAAAGAAGAGGCATTGAATGAATTGAAGCTTTTTCCTGAATCACCCATCCGAAAAGGATTGGAAGACATGGTGGTATTTGTAACAGATCGAAAATATTGAGGGCTTGGAAAAAAGATGGCAATTGAAACCGGCTGATCCGGTTCAAACTAAAATAATACAAGAAGAATTAAAAGTTCATTCAGCACTTTGCACCCTCTTAGTTCAACGGGGGATTACTGATTTTGAACAAGCTCGTGCTTTTTTCAGACCTCGGTTGGAAGACCTTCACAGTCCTTGGCTTTTTAAAGACATGGACAAAGCGGTGGATCGAATCATTCAGGCAAAAGAGGCCAAAGAAAAAATTTTGATTTATGGAGACTATGATGTGGATGGCACCACTTCTGTAGCAAGTATGTACCTGTTTTTACAAAAAATTCATACGCCCCTCTCCTATTATATTCCACATCGCTATAAAGAAGGGTATGGCGTGAGTAAAGCCGGAATAGACTTTGCCATTGAAAATAATTTTTCATTAATCATTTCATTGGACTGCGGTATTAAATCAGTCGAATTAGTCCAATACGCAAAAGACAATGGGATTGACTTTATTATTTGCGACCACCATTTACCCGATGCGATTCTACCAAATGCAGTCGCCATCTTAAATGCCAAACAACCAGATTGTTTGTATCCGTACAAAG
>CAYFLE010000265.1:0-458 GCA_964343645.1 uncultured Chitinophaga sp.
GCACGGAAAGAAAATGTTGAACGATTTTTGTATGCAAGCTGTACATGTGTTTATCCAAACATGGAAAAAGATTTGACTGAGGATGATGCTTGGACAGGCAATCCTCCTGCAGTACATGCATCATATTCATGGTCAAAGAGAATGGGAGAGATGCAATCAATAGCATATCATAAAGAATATGGAATGAATGTTGCAATTGTTAGGCCTTCCAACTCGTATGGTCCAAGAGACAGCTTAGATCCGCAAACAGCTCATGCATTAGGTGCATTGATAATTAAGGCATTACAAAAAATGAATCCTTTTGTGATTTGGGGAGACGGCAAGCCAGTACGTGAATACATCTATGCCGGAGATGCTGCAGAAGGAATGATTGCTGCCATGGAAAAATATTGTGTAGGAGACCCAGTAAATCTGGCAAGCGGGGAATATCTCAGTATAGAAGAACTTGCAAGAAAGAT
>CAYFLE010000265.1:468-1533 GCA_964343645.1 uncultured Chitinophaga sp.
AATAAATCCGAGAACAAGATTGGGTTTAAGGCCAGAACATCCATGGAGGAAGGCCTTGCAAAAACTCTAAAATGGTATCAAGAAAATACTCATAGTGGGTAAATCATTGAAATTTGCAGATAGACGTGTTTTAGTTACTGGTGGGGCTGGATTTATTGGCTCAGAAGTAGTAACTCAGCTTTTAGCAGAAGGAGCAAAAGTAACAATTTTGGATAACTTTGCATCTGGCAAAAAAGAGTACATCCCTACAAACAAGCGAGTCCAAGTTGTAAACGGAGACATGATGAATGAAAAAGACGTCAGAAAAGCAGTAAAAGATCAAGAGGTTATTTTCAATCTTGCAGCTCTTCCATTCATACCAGATTCATATCATTATCCAGTTGATTTTTTCAAGACCAATACTATTGGAAATCTCAATGTGTTATGGGAAGCAATAAGATCGAAGGCAACTGAGGTATTTGTCCAAATATCAACTAGTGAGGTGTATGGCTCTGCTCAATTTACTCCAATGGATGAGAACCATCCTACAGCTCCATATTCTACTTATGCAGTTAGTAAACTTGCGGCAGATAGAGCAAGTTTCACACTGCACAAGGAAAACGGCATACCAATAGTCATCATAAGACCATTCAATACCTACGGCCCAAGATACACACAACCATATATCATTCCTGAAATCATCAATCAAATACTAAACGGTGCAACAGAGCTCTCTCTTGGCAATGTTAACGCAACGAGAGACTTTACATTTGTTGGGGATGTTGTTGAGATTATTCGGAGTTCCTTAATTGAAGGAGTCAATCATACAACTCCTGTAAATCTCGCTTTTGGTCTTCGAATTTCGCTACTAGAAATTCTCGAAAAAATGAAAATTTTTTTTCCAGATTTGAGAGTAGAGTTCTTGCCCGACCGAAAAGGAGATATACGAGACTCCCAAAATTCTCCTGAGTTACTAAAGCAACTCTTTCCAAAAATTCGACCGAGACCTTTTGATGATTCGCTAAAAGAGACTATTTTATGGTTACAGGAAAATAGCAAAAATATTATTAACGGCCCTGCCGTAGT
>CAYFLE010000265.1:1543-1930 GCA_964343645.1 uncultured Chitinophaga sp.
GAGGGATGCCTTGGATAAGGCTCTTGACTGTATTTCTCATCGCGGGCCAGATGGCACCGGCTATTTCGAAGATTCGAGTGTAAAACTGTCCATGTGTAGGCTGGCCATAGTAGATATTAAAACTAGTCAACAACCCATTGTTGTAGGTGTGGATGCAGTTGCGCTGGTGTTTAACGGAGAAATTTATAATTATCAAGAGTTGAGAAAGCGCCTTATTTCGAAAGGTTATACTTTTAAAAGTTCAGGTTGAGGTATTGGATATGAACCCTATTTTGGCGCAGTTTTTTACGGTGATTGGAGTAGTCATTTTTAGCTATTTGGCACAGCGAAATTTTTCATTCAAAGGTAAAAATTAGAGTTGCCCATAACCAGGCAAAATATTTATAT
>CAYFLE010000266.1:0-1928 GCA_964343645.1 uncultured Chitinophaga sp.
CGCCGATAATCATCGGCTGTATCCTTCGGAAGAAGTGTGGTATAATATCCACGGGCGTTTGCATCCTAGCAAGCGTTGGCCGCTTACCGCATTGTTATTACTAGCTTTTACCGCAGGATCCATCACTTGGTTGAGTAATAGCGACCGTTCCACCGCGAGTGCACCTGTCAAAAATATTTCACCCGCTACGGAAAAAGTCTTTGCGGCCAAACAGACACAGACCCCAATTAGTATTTCCACTCCTGCAGAAATTACAACGATATCAACTAGCACCGCTGAAGCACTTACCCCAACTACTATTATTGAATCCGATAAGAACCTGACCAACGCAGCTTCCGTTTCACCAATGGAAACGAATGAGTCTAATAATGCAACGGTTGCAAAAACAATAGCTGAATTCTCTGTGACTCCAAAAGCAGAGCCTGAAAATGAACAACTCCCGCTCACCATTGAAAGTGTTACCAATAGCTACCAACGTCAAAAACATAGTCCTCGTTTTAATTGGCAAGTACATTTTACCCCAACCGTTAGTTATCGCTCGCTGAAGGAAGACCAGAAATTTATTGCACAAGCGCGCATGAATTTATCTGCAGCGCCTGCGGCGGCAACGCCTGAATTAAACAATGTCATCACGCACCGTCCTGACTTGGGTATGCAACTAGGTGTTACCGGAACGTATCCCCTAAGCAAGCGATTTGATTTTGTTGCTGGGCTACAATTCAATGTAAGCAAGTATGATATCAAAGCTTTTAACTACCCCACAGAGGTAGCCACGATTGCACTCATGAATGCTTGGGGTGGACCTACTGCCGTTTCTACACTGACGAGTTTTCGCAGCAATGGATTTATGGCCAAAGCAAGCTGGCTCCGTAATTATTACTATTCATTATCTGTGCCCTTAGGATTTGAATGGAGAATCTTAGGTAAAAAGCAAAATCATTGGGGATTCAGTTCTACCATTCAACCCACTTATGTGGTGGGAAATCGCTCGTATATGATTTCGATGGACTATCAGAATTATGCCGAAGTTCCATATCTGATCAACAAATGGAATTTAAGTGTGGGCATGGAAACGTATGCTAAGTTTTCGGTAGGCAAACATGATTTTCGGATTGGACCACAGGTTCGCTATCAACTTTTTTCCAGTTTCAAAAAGGGCTATCCGGTTAGCGAACATCTCTATGACTTTGGCGTCAAGTTAGGCATGCAATTGGGCAAATAATCGCCGAACACCTCCCGTCCCTTTCCTGTAATTTTACGGCATGAATAGATTCCTATTGGCGTTGAGCACCCTGTTATTTTTAGGGGCTTGTCAGTCTGCCAATCAAAAAAAATATATTTCGATCCCTTCGCTCATTGAAGCGCAAGTAGCGCATGTAGATACTTCACTCTATTCCATCACCAAGTACATCTACCAAGGAACGGATAGTATCCCCTCCGATACGTTTTATATCCGCAGGGAAGAATTTAGACAGGAGGCGAATGATTTTTTAGAAATACTAGACCTGTCGCTAGCTAAAAATGCAAAACGATTCAACGAAGAAAGTCGCTACGATGATTTGCTAAAACAAGTACTGCTCACGTATTTGCCCATCGATGCGAATAAAGAAGAATGGCAAAAAGAAGAAGTGCTGATCAAACCCGATCCAGCTATGGGAGACAAAGTGACGACTATCATAGCAAGTAAAGTGCGCAATGATCGAAATGGATTATTACAGCTAGAAATGCTTTGGTTGATGGACCGCAGTTTTCAAGTGACGCGTACCTCGCAATTGCCCGGTGAACAACCCGTAACTACCACCTATAAAGTAATTTGGAACGACCACAACGATTATGACGCCGGCACAGTACAGTAATATTTCAGCTACCCTTCCTGATCAACCCGGCATTTATAAATATTATGATGCCGGTGGTGAATTATTATATGT
>CAYFLE010000267.1:0-1924 GCA_964343645.1 uncultured Chitinophaga sp.
TTGTAATAGTAGTTAGCATTTTTCTTTCTACTCAAATTGCTGCACAGCAGTATACACAATTTGTAGACCCATTTTTAGGAACTGGCGGACATGGACACGTATACCCTGGCGCTACCGTGCCTTTTGGAATGGTACAATTAAGTCCAGACAATGGCGTAGAGGGTTGGGATTGGTGTAGTGGCTATCATTATAGCAGTAATACTATTGCAGGATTTAGTCATACTCACCTAAGTGGAACAGGCATTGGCGATTGGTGTGATATTTCAGTATTACCACTAACAGACACCAATCAAATTCACCAGAAAAAAATACTAATCCCCTTTCAACATCAAGATGAAAAGGCAAAACCAGGTTATTACCAAGTGAAACTGAGCAACCAAGTAGTAGCAGAATTAACAGCTACAGATCGAATTGGTTATCATCGTTACACATTTCCCCAAGAAAAAGGATGGATCCAATTTGATATGGGATTTGCAATCAATTGGGATCAACCCACTGCCGGATACTTACAACTAATAGACTCTTTTACACTAGTAGGCTACCGCTATAGCACAGGATGGGCAAAAGGGCAAAAAGTATATTTCGCAGCTCATTTTAATCAGCCTATAAAAAATATTATTTTCCAGAGCGACTCTCTGCATGCTACAACGCAAGGAATAGGAAAAAACGTTAAAGCAGTACTCGAATTTAATCCAGCAAAAATAGTGGAGTTTGCTGTTGCCCTCAGCGGAGTAAGCACTGAAAAAGCATTAAAAGAAATACAAGCACAGGTTAATATTGACTTTGATCATCGTACGAGATTAGCTGAAAAAAGATGGGAAGCGGAACTCCAAAAAATAAAAATTGACACCACTGACAAACAACAAGCTATTCGATTTTACACCGCACTGTATAGAACCTGTTTAGCTCCAGTAATTAGTAATGATGCAGATGGACAATACAAAACGTATGACAATAAAATTCGCAGTTTTAGCAATGGAGTTAACAAATACACAATTTTTTCGCAGTGGGACGTATTTCGAGCATTAAATCCACTATTTACTATCACTCAGCCAGAACGCTATCGAGATATGCTCAACAGTATGCTCGCTTTTTATGAAGATAATGGATTATTGCCTGTTTGGGATATTAGTACCTGGGAGGCGAATACAATGACCGGCTATCACAGCGTTCCAATATTAGCCGATGCTATCCTAAAGGACATAAAAGGTTTTGACATCTATCGCGCCTATGAAGCCATGAAAAAAAGCGCTAATCAACAACAGCGAGGGACACCCGACTACATCAAATATGGATATCTCCCACAAGACAAACATGGATGGAGCGTCACCATCACGCTCGAATATGCATTTGATGATTGGTGCATTGCACAAGTTGCAAAAAAATTAGGCAGAACACAGGATTATGAAATTTATTCAAAAAGAGCGCTTTCCTATAAAAACCTATTTGATACTTCCTCTGGCTTTTTTAGAGCAAAAACGAGTGACGGAAAATTCAAAGAGCCCTTTGATCCGTTGTTAAGCGAACATGGCTTTGAAGGGCAATACATTGAAGGAACAGCTTGGCAACATAGCTTTTTTGTTCCGCATGACGTAGAAGGGTTTGCCCAATTACATGGAGGTAAAGAAAAATTGATTCAGAAAATTGATGAACTTTTTTCTGCATCGTCTGTGCTCCACGGGGAAGATGTATCAATCGATGTCACTGGATTGATTGGCCAATATGCCCATGGAAATGAACCTAGTCACCATATTATTTATTTGTATACACAACTAGGTAGACCTGATAAAGCGGCTAAATGGATTAAAGTAGTAGCGGATAGTATGTATAAAAATGGCCCTGATGGATTAACAGGTAATGATGATTGTGGACAGATGAGCGCTTGGTATATCTGGAGTGCATTAGGAATGTATCCCCTAAATCC
>CAYFLE010000268.1:0-1920 GCA_964343645.1 uncultured Chitinophaga sp.
TGCCTGCACATACCATTGCTATTTTTGGGAGTAATGATGCGTTTCCTTCCAATGGAGATGCTTTACATGCCTTCAAACAAAACAGTGATCTTTATTGGCTTTGTGGTATTGAACAAGAGGATACAATGCTGGTATTGTTTCCCGATAATCCGGATCCTAAATATCGCGAAGTGTTGGTATTGGTTCGTCCCAATGAATTAAAAGAAAAATGGGATGGTCGACAATTACGTATCAAAGAAGCGCAAGCGATCAGTGGCATTTCAACCATTGTTTGGCTAGACAGTTTGGATGCCTTATTGCAAACCTGGATTCATTTAGCCGATACCATTTGTTTAGATAGCAATGAAAATGATCGTAAAGCGAGTTTGATTCGCAGCCGCGAGTATCGTTTTATTGATGACATCCAACAGCGCTATCCACTTCATCAATACTACCGAGCGGCTAAAATCATGCGCGAAGTACGTGCGATAAAAACGGCTTATGAAGTAGAGGTGCTTGAAAAAGCAATTCATATTACGGAGCAAACCTTTCGCCGTTTACTCGGGTTTATTCGACCTGGTGTAATGGAATATGAAATTGAAGCAGAAATCTATCATTCCTTTTTGAATCAACGTGCCACGGGTCCTGCCTATCACAGCATCATTGCCAGTGGTGATCGTGCACGCACGCTACATTATATTGCCAACAATCAAGTTTGCAAGGATGGTGAATTGTTATTGATGGATTTTGGTGCAGAGTATGGCGGCTATTGTGCTGACCTAACTAGAACCGTGCCTGTCAGTGGAAAATTTACGCGTCGGCAAAAAAATATTTACAATGCTTGTTTGCATTTGCACAATTATGCAAAAAGTATTTTGAAACCAGGCATCACTATTTTGAAATACACTGACAAAGTAGGGGAGGAAGCGACACAACAATTTTTGAAATTGGGATTACTGCGTAAGTCGGATGTAAAAAATGAAGATCCTGAAAATAGAGCCTATCGTAAATATCTCTATCATGGCATTTCACATCACTTAGGAGTTGATGTGCATGACCTGGGTACCAAAACTTCACCTATCAAAGCAGGTATGGTGTTTACGATTGAACCTGGTATCTATGTGGAAGAAGAAAAGTTAGGGGTACGGATTGAAAATAATGTGTGGATCACCCGGTCAGGGAATAAGGATTTAATGAAAAATATTCCCATTGAAGCGGATGACATTGAAGCACTCATGAAAAGATCCGTATGATCAAACAACTCCCTAATTTATTTACCTTATTGAATTTAGTTTTTGGTTGTTTGGCCTGCGTAGCTGTTTTACAACCGGGAATTGTTTTAGTGTCCGATCAAACGGGTCAGTATTACTATGAACTACCCGAGCAAATTTGGTTGGCCTCCCTTTTTATTGGCGCCGGAGCCCTGGTGGATTATCTAGATGGCATGCTGGCTCGTTTACTCAAAGCGGGTTCAGCAATGGGCAGAGAATTAGATTCTTTATCGGATGTAGTAACGTTTGGGGTAGCTCCTTCACTGATCCTTTATCAATTTTTGCGGCTGGCTTTTGCGAGTGAACAAACAGCACTCGATCAGTCTACGCTTGCAGTACTGCCTGCTTTTTTATTACCTGCGGCAGCAGCCTGGCGACTGGCTCGATTTAATTTACAAGCAGGGACTGCGGCCACTTCTTATTTTCAAGGATTACCTGTTCCGGCTGCGGGACTTTTTGTGGCGGCACTTCCGTTGATCTACTGGAACAGTCATACGACCTGGCTGGTAAGCCTTTTACTAGAGCCTTTATTTTTATACGGGGTTATCCTTTTATTAGGGGGACTGATGATATCTAAGATCCCTATTTTGGCATTTAAGTTTGCTTCTTTCGCCTGGAAGGAAAATAAATTACGCTATGCGGTGGTATTGTTGGCACTCGTATTTGCAGT
>CAYFLE010000269.1:0-1910 GCA_964343645.1 uncultured Chitinophaga sp.
ATACAAAGCTTTATTGGGCGATAGAAAGCCCGCGTTGAATTATCGAGATTAACGTTTTGTCAACTTTAAAATCGCATAAAGTAGAACTGAAAATAATAATAATAAAGTCCAAGGAGTTGTCAACGAAAATGCATTGTTGATTGATTCTGCATTTAATATGTTGAATAACCAAAATATTAGATTCAGCCAAAGAAAGCCTGTTTTCTCTTGATAAATCGCTTTATAAAACCGCATCTTATTTTCATAGGGTTTCCATTTAGCTAAATCAGGAATGAATGCGGGTCTTCCCGCTGCCCAATCTTCGTAGGGTTTACCAAATTTATTTCGCAGGAAATCTTCTTCTGCTAACATGATTCGTTCGTAGTAAATCCAGTAGAGCAAAACAAATGCAGCGATAAACCAGTAGTGAAAAGTTAATAGGGCCGGACCTAGCCACATTAAAAAATTTCCTAGATATAGAGGATGGCGTACAACCGAATATAACCCATCACTATTAATGGTATCGGCAAGTTGTTCTTGTGTATTTCTTCCTGATGTGTTTGGGGCTGCATGACCCACTACGATAAATCGTAGGCAAAGTCCAATCAATGCTATGCCGTAGGCTAAATAGGAAGTGGTAGTGGCATTTGCTGCCAGTGAGTCAGAATCAATTCCAAATTTGCGAAGTAATAATGCAGGAATAACAATTAAAAGGGGAAGAATACCACGATAGCGAAACAAAAAGTTCCCCTGCTTAACCATTTCTTGTTGCAGTGCCATGTTTTAAAGCTTTTTTAAAAATTTAATTACTCCAGTATAATAGGTTTCCTGATCATCATACATTGACATGTGGCTACCATTGGGACAAAATAAAAATTCCCCATGTTGAACGGACTCGCTAATTTTTTTCATCGCGTCAGGATCCATCGTATCATGTTTGCCACCAATAGCGAGTGTAGGCACTTTAATTTGGTTCAACTCTTTTGTCCGATCCCAGTTTTTTAAACTAGCATTCCCAACCACACCAAATTCGCTGGGCCCTTGCATTTTTAAATAGAGCGGATAATTCAATTTTGCAAAAGAACGATTTACGGGGTCTGGCCAATTTTTGGGGTCCATTCGCAATACGTGTTCGGGGTAATAATATTGTTGTATCAGCCCAAGGTATTCAGGATTTGTATAATCTTCTTTTGCTTCAAATGCTCTTATTTTTTGTAAGATATCTGCGGGTAGTTGTGGCCCCAATACTTCGTTTGCATATTTTACATACTCCGGAATGGAGGCAACCATGTTTGAAATAATCAATCCCTTCAAGTTTTGCTGATATTTTAATGCGTACTCCATTGCTAATATTCCACCCCAGGAATGACCGAGTAAAACAAAATTGCTAGAATCTAAGCCTAATGCAAGTCGAACTTGTTCTACTTCATCTACAAATCGAGGAAGGTCCCATAATGTATCTTTTGCGGGATTATCGCTTCTGCCTGAACCTAACTGATCATAATAATAATATTCAATACCTGCTCCTGGGAAATAAGAGTCTGCAGATTCAAAGTATTCACTAGTAGCTCCGGGTCCTCCATGCAGAAATAATACTTTCAAAGTAGGGTTGTTGCCAACTCTTTTGGTCCAAACTTTAAATTCTCCCAATGGCGTTTTGATAGGAATTAGCTTAGCGCCGCCTGATAATTTTGAATCAGACTTGCTATAATCAAGATAACTAGCTTGATTATTCGAAGTGGGTTGTTTACAGGCAATGAGTGAGAGCATCACTATTGCACTTAGAATACGTAGTTGCATAGCACTTATTTAAGAAGACAATTTACTAAAACATTTACCTTTTTTTCAACGAAGAGGTGTCAACCCTTGTTGGCGTTTCTGTTCCTGCTACTATTCCTTTTGAACTTAACGCAATGGCCTTGACTATCTCT
>CAYFLE010000270.1:0-769 GCA_964343645.1 uncultured Chitinophaga sp.
TTGTTTCCTTGACCGTAATAACCTTAAATTCTGGTCAGTTCAACCAAACTATACAGTATATAAATCAAAGTAGAAGTGGTTCACTTGAAACAAGATCTGACATTTACAGAGTCACTGCTCAGTTTGTAAAAAATCATCCATTGCCGGCTCTTGGATACGGGATAAAACCTTCAGGAGAAGGATTAGTTGCCAGTATTGCAACCCACAGTACGCCACTAGGAATTCTATTTAAGGGAGGATTTTTTGGTTTAGCTGCATATGTTTCACTTCTAATTTTTGGACTGAGACAATTAGTAACAACTAGAAATTACTTGGGTCTTGTAATGTTTATCTTCATAATGATGTGGTCAGTTCTTGAAGATTTTGACGGGGGACACCTAATTCCTCTTTTTTTAGGCTTGGTTTTTCAACCCAAATTATTTGAAATGTTAAGATACAAGGTGTCGTAAGTACTTTCTTAGTTTGCGAAAATTAAAGACGGCCATCACCGCATCAACAGAATATCTTTTCCACAACCGAAATGGTTCTCTCGCAAGACGCACCGCCCAATTTACTCTCAGTTGATAGCTCCACTTTGGATAATATGAATCTATAAGTATTTGATCCAGCCATCCTCCACAAGTTACAATAGAAACGCTGTGTGTTAATAACTTCTTACTTAAATTCATTTGCATTTCAATGGCTAAGCTCTCTTGTCTTGGAGAACCCGTTCCAATGATTACAAGCTGTGGTTTCAATACTTCAAAAGTATTTAAGAGTTTGGAAAGAG
>CAYFLE010000270.1:779-1358 GCA_964343645.1 uncultured Chitinophaga sp.
CTTCAATTCGCAAAAAAGTGTTTTTTTCACTCCCGCCAATGCAAATTACTCGCATCCTTTCTTGTAGAAGCAAAGGCAATACTCTGTCAGCAGAGGTAGTTTTAATTGCTTTTGACAGCAGGTGTGCCAGAAGCTGGCCATCAACGCCTACAAATGAGAATTTCGTTAAGTCAACGTTGTTCATTGCATTAATTAGCGCAGAATAGTGATTTACCCAAGTAAATGTTCCAATTTCTGGATCACCCTTGATTTGAGACAAAATTAGATTCGCTACTTCACTATCAGTCGTCATTTGGCATCCCATTCGGATTTTGGAGCGCTTTTACCCTAGAAATTTGGATGAGCGCATACAGTGGTTGAGTATAATAAGTGTTCGCAGACATAGCATGCAATATCTTGAGCTCACTAACTTTTTTGAATTAGAGTTCTACTATGATTGAGCGTCCTACATTTTCAGTTGTAATTCCGGTTTTTAATTCTGCAGGCACTGTCGAGAAAGCCATAGTTTCGGTTATAAATCAGACATATCCAGTTAATGAAATTATTGTTGTGAATAATAATTCTACAGATAATATTCAT
>CAYFLE010000270.1:1427-1901 GCA_964343645.1 uncultured Chitinophaga sp.
GATAAAGTGATTGTAAAAAATTGTTACATTCAAGGAGTTGCCAGTACGCGTAATTTAGGAGTGGAAATCGCAACTTCCAAATATATTGCATTCTTGGATGCTGATGATTATTGGTTTCCAAAAAAAATCGAAATGCAAGTAGGTATTATGCAGAACTTGCATTCGGATAATTCAATATTTGGTAGCTTTGCGGATTATATTATTTCTGGCAAAAAAGTGGGAAGTAGTATTAAATCTAAATCCGACGAGTCAGCGTTGACTGAATTTAAAAGATTTGGGCATCTTCCATGTATCACAAGTTCCTGGATAATATCACGTGAATCATATCTAAATCTTGGAGGTATGGATCCTGAATTGAAAACAGCCCAGGATTTTGAGTTTGCTTGTCGTGCAGTAGCAAATGGATTTGATTTCAAAATTTTTAGGCAAGCTCTTGTTGGATACACCATATCACCTGGATCGATTACACATAAT
>CAYFLE010000271.1:0-1899 GCA_964343645.1 uncultured Chitinophaga sp.
TTTCTGGCGTCATTAACACCAACACAGTGTTGCCGATTCTGGAAGATTTTTTGTTTGAAGTAGATAAGAATAAATTAACGGTGGTAGCCACCGATTTGGAAACGGTGATGCGCGTGCAATTAGATATTGAAGCGAAAGACACCGGTAAAGTGTGTATTCCTGCTCGTATTTTAATGGACTCCTTAAAAAATATCGGCGACCAGCCTTTGACGTTCAATATCGATAAAAACTTTGCTATCGAAATCACCAGCGATAATGGCAAGTATAAAGTAATGGGCGAGAACCCGGATAATTTTCCGAAGGAACCCAACGCAGATGACACTACTTCTTTTGAAATGAGCGCTACTGCACTATTAACAGCAATCAATAAAACCCTATTTGCGACCAGCAATGATGATTTACGTCCTGCTATGACAGGTGTATTTTTTGAACTAGATAAAAAGGGATTGCAATGTGTGGCCACGGATGCACATCGATTAGTGCGTTATAAAAGAACAGATGTCAAATGCCCCAAAGCTGATTCGTTCATTGTTCCCAAAAAACCATTGAATCTGGTTAAGGCAGCAATCCCTGATACGGATCAGTCTGTCACCATCAATTACAATAGCAATCATTTGTTTATTCGCTATGGTACTACGCAAATGAGTTGTCGATTAATTGATGCTCGTTTCCCTGATTATAAAGTAGTCATTCCTACTGGTAACCCGTATACTTTAGTGGTAAACACTTCTGAGTTTCAAAGTGCCTTACGTCGAGTAAGTATTTTTAGTAATAAAAGCACTAATCAGGTGGCGCTGAATATCAGTGGTAGCGAGTTGCAATTAGCTGCGCAAGATGTTGATTTCAGTTTTGAAGGAAACGAGCGCATGAAATGTC
This sequence comes from uncultured Chitinophaga sp., assembly GCA_964343645.1. GTDB lineage: Bacteria > Bacteroidota > Bacteroidia > Chitinophagales > Chitinophagaceae > JJ008. The sequence continues at coordinate 877 of CAYFLE010000271.1, forward strand.
AATATAATGGCGAAGACCTTTTGATTGCATTCAATGCGAAATTTTTGATAGAAATGTTGGGGGCGGCCGATAGTGATGAAGTGCAAATTGAATTGTCGACTCCTACCAAAGCGGGCATTGTTCGTCCTACTGACAAAACAGAAAACGAAGAACTGTTGATGTTGGTAATGCCGCTGATGTTAAATCAATAATCTTACTGACATGTGGCCGGAGTGGATACATTATTTTCAAACACTTGAACAACGGCCTGCAGAGCGCCTAGCTATTCTGGTAGGTGGATTACTTTTTTTCTGGATACTAGAAGGAGCCATTCCTTTATTCAAACTATCGTATCAAAAAAGTAAATTAAAACACGCTGGTGTAAACTTTGTCTTCACGGTTATACACTTGATCATTCATACATTTTTAGCCCTTTTTATCGTTGCCGTAGCTGATTGGTGTAAACAAGCTGAATTTGGAATAACTTATTGGACCCATGCATCGCTACTGGGAACCGTTTTAATTGGGGTGTTGGCGCTGGATTTCAGCAGTTGGTTAGTGCATTGGGTGATGCATCAGCAAAAATTTTTATGGCGCTTTCACTTGATTCATCACAGTGATACAAAAGTAGATGTCACGACAGGACTTCGTCATCATCCAGGAGACAGTCTGTTACGAGGTATATTTTTTTTATTGTTGATTTTTATTTCGGGTGCACCGATGTATAGTGTCATGATTTATCAAACACTAGTCGTAGTGGCAACCGCATTTACACACGCAAATATCAATTTGCCTCGTTGGGTAGACAGCGGACTCAGTTGGCTGTTGGTATTACCTAATATGCATAAAGTACATCATCATTGGAAGCAGCCATATACTGATTCCAATTATGGAGCGGTATTTTCATTTTGGGATAGACTATTTGGGACTTATCGCACTTTAGATATTTCGACTATCCAATATGGTATTGATCGAGATTACCCCACCGAGAAAGATGAAAACCTGGGACAATTATTAAAGAGTCCATTTCAACATAAATCGTCC
>CAYFLE010000272.1:0-1889 GCA_964343645.1 uncultured Chitinophaga sp.
CTTGCTCTTGATATAATTAAGAAAAACATACTCGTAACGATCTAGGTGATCTTCTGTGATATTGGTCAGTATGGCAATATCTGGCCTGAATTGATCAATATCATCCAACTGAAAACTGCTCACTTCGACCACATAGAGTGGCTGCGGGTCTAAGGCTACTTGTCTAGCAAATGAGTAACCGATATTGCCAACCAGCGCCACGGCTAACCCCGCTGATTTACACAATTGGTAGACTAAGGAAGTAGTTGTCGTTTTCCCGTTGCTACCGGTGATGGCTACAACACGACTTTCCCCTTTGAACCGATAGGCCAACTCTACTTCGCTAATCACTGGAATGCCTTTAGCACGAATGGCTTTGATCACGTCCGCTTTTTCTGGAATTCCCGGACTTTTCACTACTTCATCAGCAGCTAATACTTTTTCCATCGTGTGTTTCCCTTCTTCAAAAGCAATTCCTTTTTGAAGTAAATCGTTACGATATTTTTCTTTCAAAGAGCTTCCATCAGAAAGGAAAACCGAATACCCCACTTTTTGAGCCAGTATAGCGGCTCCCACTCCACTTTCTCCTCCTCCAATGATGACCAGTTTCACTGTCATTTTATTTTTATCCCTTGGCTTAACGAAGCTTTAGGGTTACAATACTTAATACAACCAACAACACCGTTATAATCCAAAATCTTGTCACAATCTTTACTTCATGAAAACCCTGTACCTGATAATGATGATGCAAGGGTGCCTTGAGAAATATTCTTTTGCCTTCGCCAAGTTTGCGTTTGGTGTATTTGAAATACCCCACTTGCAAAATCACACTGATAGACTCCACTAAAAACACTCCGCAAAAAATGGGAATCAATAATTCCTTATGTACAATAATGGAAAGGGCAGCTATAACACCTCCTAACATCAAACTACCAGTATCTCCCATGAATAATTGAGCCGGAAATGAGTTGTACCATAAAAAGCCCACACAGGCACCAATCATTGCCGCTATGTATACAGAGAGTTCACCCAAATTGGGGATGTACATGATGTTGAGATAATCAGCAAATACCAGATTACCGCTTGCATATGCAAATACACCCAATAATACTCCAATCAATGCCGCGGTACCGGTGGCTAATCCATCTAGCCCGTCTGTAAGATTGGATCCATTCGATACTGCAGTAATAATAAAAATGACAATTAAAATATAAAGCACCCAACTGTATTCTCTCCAAGAGGCAGGTAACAGTTTAGAATAATTGAATTCGTGATTTTTTACAAATGGAATAGTCGTAACAGGTGTTTTAGCTTCTACATAATAATGTGTCTTTCCATTAAATGTTTTTGCAAAAACAGCCGGATCAGCCTGTGGATTTTTACCTTGGTACTCCCGCCATATCACTGTTTCTGAATTAAAATATAAAGTAGCGCCCACCGTTAAACCCAATCCTACCTGTCCTAAAATTTTAAACCACCCTGCCAAACCATCTGCATTTGTTTTACGATACTCCTCCCCTTTTTCTTGTGCCAAACGCTTGCTTCGCAATTTGAGATAGTCATCGATAAATCCAATTATTCCCATCCAAAGGGTGCTTACACTCATCAACTGCACATATACTTTAGTAAGGTCAGCCAGTAAAAGCGTTGGAATCAGAATCGCTAAAATGATAATGATCCCTCCCATTGTTGGCGTTCCTTTTTTACTGGCTTGCCCAGCTAATCCCTCTTCCCGAATGCTCTCCCCAATTTGATGACGTTGTAAAAAATAAATCAACTTTTTACCATACACTAACGTGATAAATAGTGATAGTAAAATTGCTAAGGCCGTACGGAAAGTGATGAAATCAAAGACACGGCTTCCGGGGAATCGTATCCCTTCTTCTTTTAGCCAGTCAAATAAATGATAT
>CAYFLE010000273.1:0-1500 GCA_964343645.1 uncultured Chitinophaga sp.
GTACAGTTTTATCCCACTTATTTTGCTTTCCCTCGTGAGGCCACTTTATTATTGACGGATCAATTAATCAGTATTGGCTATCATGACGAAGGGGGTAATCCCATAAGACTTGATTGGAAAATCAAAGACGTACAGGCTGATTTTTTATTCAATGAGCAATGCACTCGCTTTATGCATGGCACTTCTCAAGCGGAATTCAGGGTCAAGAATAAAGAAGCGTTTGAATATTGGGAAGACATAAAAAATGAACATCAGTTGCCCTGGCATCGAAAAAAGCGAACTGGTAATTTGCGAAGAACAGCTGCATTACTAGGTGCTTTATTGGTAGCGGGTTCTTTATTTTATTTTTTCATGGTGCCTTGGCTCGCCGAGCAAATGGCAACAGTTGTTTCAAAAAAAACAGAGCGTCAGTTGGGTGATGGGGTGTATGAAGCTATGCAACCAACGCAGCAGGAAGACACAGCCGCTAGCAGGCGAGTGAATGAATTTTTTTCTGCTTTACAAATAGAAACGGATTACACAGTTCGAATTGCAGTGGTAAAGGATGAACAAGTGAATGCCTTTGCATTACCAGGTGGTCGAATAGTGGTATATACTGGTATTTTAGAAAGCATGGAATCATATCCGGAATTGGCGGCTTTACTGAGCCATGAATTTACGCATGTAGAAAAAAGGCATGCTACAAGATCCCTGTTTCGTGAGATGGGCTCTGAGCTTTTTGTCAGTCTACTGTTTGGGAAAAGTAGTGCATTGGCTTCCTTAGTAGTGGGCCAGGTCAATCAGCTTCGTACTCTCAGTTATTCCCGTTCCTTGGAAAAAGAGGCTGATTTGGAAGGCTTGGGTATTTTGGCCAAGCGTCAAATTGATCCAGCCGGGTTTGATCATCTATTTAAACATTTAAAGGAAGCCGCCCCCTCCGGTGAAATTCCAGAGATGATTAGTAGCCATCCTGACACCAATAATCGAATGAATTATATCCGAGAAGCAGCAAAGGGACAAGCGGTTAAAGAAAATCCTACACTTCAACGTATTTTTGAAAACTTAAAACAACTCAAACTATGATCTTAACGACCACAGCTACTATTGAAGGAAGTCCTGTACAGGATTATTTAGGCGTAATCAATGCGCAAAGTATTATAGGGGCCAATATGTTCAAAGATATTTTTGCCAGTTTGCGTGACTTGGTTGGCGGTCGCAGTAAAACCTATGAAAGAGTCATAGAACAAGCCAAGGAAGACGCCATGCGAGAGCTTACGCAAAAGGCGCAAGCGTTGGGAGCAAATGCTGTAGTGGGTATTGATCTTGACTTTGAAACCGTAGGAGCCAGTGGTAGCATGCTGATGGTGATTGCTACGGGAACAGCCGTACGTATCTAATTTTCTGATGAATAAATTAGTAAGACAGACAGTAGCTGTTTTCAGCCTGTTATTCACTACTGCTCATTTTGCACAAGCACAGGAGTGTAAAGTACTCCGTGAGCAAGACTTGTTTACGCATCAA
>CAYFLE010000273.1:1510-1880 GCA_964343645.1 uncultured Chitinophaga sp.
ATGCAGGCACGATGAATTGCGAGGGGCTTTTTCATTTTATTTTTCGCAATGGGACTACCGTGAATTATCAGCTTAAAAAAATGGCCACCACGGCCGTAAGTCAAATTGTATTTACAGACCGAGATCAAAAACTCATACCAGTCAATTTGGATGAACCGCAACAGCGTGCATTTATGAAAGCGCTTCAATGTGTCACTGACGAAGCCGTAAAATTATTGCAATAAAAAAACCCGCTGTATCCAGCGGGTTTTTGATACTCGTATTTTTCAATTAATAACGATAGTGTTCTGATTTGAATGGTCCGCTTTTGCTGATGCCCAAGTATTCAGCTTGTGGAGCAGTTAATTCATCTAACTCAACGCCAATTTTT
>CAYFLE010000274.1:0-412 GCA_964343645.1 uncultured Chitinophaga sp.
ACTTGCAAATATGCTGAACCCCACTGATGTGAGTTTTATTGAGGAAATTGCGGTTCCGGGAAATATAGATGTTTTTAAGAGAATAAAGCAGGCGGTGAAAATACCTCTTGCAAGTGGTGAACGAGATCGCACCATTTATGAGTTCCTACCTTATCTGCAGGAAAAATGCCTTGATGTCCTTCAACCGGATTGCGCTCACTGTGGGGGCATAACCCAAATGGTAAAAATCTCTACCCTTGCTGAATTGTATTTAACTCCACTAGCACCTCATGCTGTAACTACCGAATTGGGTATATCTGCAAGTTTGCATGCCTCTGCAATTGCTCCTTTTTTTATCATTCATGAATATTATCCTCAAATCACTCCCGATGGATTGATAAGAAAGAATTGGTCCTTGGATAAGGATGGATAC
>CAYFLE010000274.1:422-1880 GCA_964343645.1 uncultured Chitinophaga sp.
ATACGCATCACTACCACAGGGACCTGGACTAGGAATTGAAATTGACGAACAGAAACTTGAAGAATTATCAAAAAGGCCCCACAAACCGGAATGGCCCACCCGTGGTCGCCTTAAGGATGGATCCATTGCGGATTACTAAATTGCTAATAATGGGATTATTTTAACCTGCGAACCTTAATATTTCGATAGCGCACGAATTCCTTTGTGAAATCGCCACCTCCATGAACTTGAAGCGCAATGCCGCCTGAATCAGGAAGGCGTTTTTCATTATCAGTATATTCCATGAACTTAATTCCCTTGATGTAAGTGGTTACTTTAGGGGGATTGCCAACAATGCTAGCTTTAAGTTCATTCCATTCGCCATGTTTCCAGAAAGATGCCCATTTGTCTGCGGGAACAGGTAATTTAACCGGGGCGGGGTCTTCCTTGATATCAGTGACCAATTTTTGGAAAGTGAAATTGCGAAGGTGGGGTTTGCCGCCTAGTCCTTCGCCGTATACCCCCATGAGATTTCCATTTGCATGATAATCAATCATGGCTTGGTAGCATTTGCCATCCTCAGTGCTGCGTAGAAAAAGTCCGCTATCAGGGCCGAAATCATTTTTCATTTCGAGTGAAACTTCAAAGTCACTATATTTTTCATCGGTGATAATAATGCCGCCATTTCCTGGAATATCCTGGCTTCCAATGATTGCTCCATCAACAATCTCCCATTTCCCCCCTGTTTGATTTTTACTTGCCCGACTGTGCCCGGTTTTAGAACTTATATGCCAGCCTTTCATAGTTTTTCCATCAAAAATGCTTATCCACTCAGGTTCTTTTTTTTCTTGGGCGAAGCAAAGGCTTAGTGCAAAAAGTGTGGAAGATGCAAGCAATGTAAAAAGTGAAAAGTTTTTCATACTGGACCTTTCGTGATGAATGATTAAGATTTGGGCTAATTATTACGGATGAAATTTACCATTGCCAGTTAATTAAATGTATGCACTGCAAAATATATTTAGTCCATAGGGCAATCTAATCATGAATCGTGAATTATTTGAAGCATACAAAAATACCACTTATCGGGTTTATTCACCTATTGGCGAAATTGACATCAGGATTGGCGTAATGAATCCATTATTACAGGAATTACTGTTGAGTAATCATTTGGAATCATGGGCATTCATTTCTGCCTGCAACCCTTATTCAGTCATGCAAGATACAGGTGTGAATACCATCTTGAACACACAACTAGAAGACTATCTGTCCAGGAAACGGTATGTGTTTTTTAAAGGTATGGGAGTGGGTGATGATGATTCTTGGGAACCTGAAGCAAGTTTTATGGTTTTGAATATTGGTAAAGAGGATGCAAAAAAACTGGCCAGGCAGTTCAAGCAAAATGCAATTGTTGCTGGTGAAATAAATGGTTTGCCAGAGCTAATCAGTAGTTTTGATTAATATTAATTATTAATCTAATTC
>CAYFLE010000275.1:0-1870 GCA_964343645.1 uncultured Chitinophaga sp.
TATACCGGTGGGAAAGGATTAGAAACAAGTTTAGAAGAAAGTAGCAACAAGTACAAAGTAGTAGCCTGGTTGGAAGAGATGGCCAGAGTCATCAAATTTATCAAACTAACAGCTGGTCATGCGCTTCATTTGAAAAAAACAGATGAGGCAACGGTAGGATACTTGACAGCAAGAAACGAACACTTTAAAATTTTGCTATTGCAATACCGTTCCTTGGTTGCTTTCAAAACGGCAATCACTGCCGCCATGTTAATTTTTGGTTCTATATTATTAGTGAATCAACAATTAAATATTGGACAGTTTGTGGCGGCAGAAATTGTGATCCTGACAATTTTAAGTTCGGTAGAAAAATTGATCATCAATTTAGACAGCGTGTATGATACACTTACAGCAGTTGATAAATTGGAAAAATTAACGGATCACCCCATTGAGCAAAGTGGAACAATTGAACTCAATAAAGAAAAGAAAGGCTTACTCGTAGAAGCGAGCAACCTTGGCTTTAGTTACACGCCTGATCGACCCGTATTACAAGGAGTTAGCTTTCAATTTAATCCAGGTGAAAAAATCTGCTTACTAGGAAAAGGAGGCACAGGCAAATCCACACTGCTTCGATTATTAGATGGCGCTTATGCCGATTTTGAAGGATCCATCCAAATTGATAAAGTTCCCATTAGAAACTACAACCTGAAATCTCTCCGAGCTAATATTGGGATTCTGCTTCATCAATATGATATTTTTCAAGGAACCTTATGGGAGAATATCACCATGGGTAATCCATCGGTTCCCATTGAACAAGTAATAAAGTTGTTTGAACGAGTAGGTCTTAGTCCCTATTTTTCTACACTCAAAGAAGGATTTGAAACAACACTCGATCCAACGGGACAGCGTTTGCCTCGTCAAATCATTCATAAGATTTTACTGGTGCGTGCCCTATGTTGTTCGCCACGCTTATTGCTTTTGGAAGAACCCTGGAGCGGCATGGAGGAAGAAAATCGCACACAAATTATTGACTTGCTCAATGAGTTAAAAGACTGCACGGTGGTAGTAGTCAGCAACGATGAGGAATTTGCGAGGACCTGTAATCAGGTTTGGCGGATGTCAAATGATGGAAATCTAATTTCGGTAAACACCAATCATTAATCATGTACACTGAACAATATCAATCGCATAAAGCGGTCTATCGATACAATCGAAAAAGTAACGTACGTAAATGGCTAGTTGGCATTTTGATAGGTCTTGCGATCGTACTTTTTTTACCCTGGACACAAAACATTAGAAGCCGTGGCTTTGTCACCACTCTTTATCAGGATCAGCGACCTCAACAAGTCAATACAATCATTGGAGGACAGCTTATTAAATGGTATGTCAAAGAAGGGGATTTTGTACATGCGGGTGATACGCTGGTGCAATTAGCCGAGGTCAAAGCGGATTATCTTGACCCTGCTTTGTTAGATAGAACACGCGAACAGATCGATGGCAAAAGTCAATCCATCGAGTTTTATAAAAGAAAAGCGGGAACCGCCATGCAACAAATGCAGGCCCTAGACAAAGGGATCAGCGTAAAAATTGAGCAGCTGGAAAATAAGTTGAAACAGTTGCAAGTAAAAATTCAAGCAGACAGTGCTGAGGCTGCGGCTGCACTGAATGACTTATCCATTGCACGGATTCAATATGATCGTCTACGAATGTTGAATGACAGTGGCTTGGTTTCCTTGACACAACTAGAGCAACGTAACCAAATTTTTCAAACGGCCCTTGCTAAAAAAATAAGTGCAGATAATAAATTGATCAACACAAAACAAGAACTCCAGATTACTCGATTAGAAATTAATGCACAAGTACAGGAGAATTTGGAAAAGAAAGCAAAAAC
>CAYFLE010000276.1:0-1854 GCA_964343645.1 uncultured Chitinophaga sp.
CCCTTAGATAGCCGTTATCCCAATGGAAAAAATCAACTGCATTTAATTGGTGCCTATGGTCAGCATTTAACCAAATTCAACAAGGGAAAATTAATTTTGAATGACGGATTGCGTTTTCAGTTGACCTCGCTACGCTCGACGATTGCCGATAATAGCTTTTTTAAATTTCCTTTTTCGTCTATTGAGCAAACTACTAAATCAGTCACCGGAAATATTGGACTGGTACATATCCCTAGTGATGAATTTAGAGTGTCAACTAATTTGTCATCCGGATTTAGAGCGCCAAACATTGATGATGCAGCCCGCATTTTTGAAAGTAGCACTGCCCTGGCGCGCTTAGTGGTTCCGAATCCGGCTATCAAACCCGAGTACACGTATAATGGAGATATTCAACTACAGTATAAAATAGGCAGTTTACAATTGGGGATCACTGGCTTTTACACATTGTTCCGCAATGCGATCACCCTAGCCCCATTTAAATTAAATGGACAAGATTCCGTTTTATATAATGGCATCAAGGCCCAAGTGATAGCCAATCAAAATGCCCGGAAGGCTTTTGTGAAAGGCTTTCAGTATAAATCAATAGTTACATTCAGTGCTGCATTGTCTTGGGAAACCACGGTCAGTCAGTCCTATGGTCGATTCACTTCCAGCAATGGCCTACAAAAACCATTGGATCATATCCCCCCCGTTTTTGGCCGGTCTGCCTTGCATTATCAAAAAGAAGCCTTGGACTGGGAGTTTTATGTCCATTTTAATGGTTGGAAACGAATCAAGGACTACAATTTGGATGGGGAAGACAATGCACAATATGCGACCCCCGAGGGGACTCCTTCCTGGTATACCTTGAATATCCGAGCCAGTTACCAACTAGACAAATCCCTGCAAATGCAGGGAGGGATAGAAAACATCCTGGACCGGAATTACCGATATTTTGCCTCTGGTTTTTCAGCCCCGGGACGGAATGTTTACCTGGCTATCCGGGTGAATTTTTAACACCCAGTGCAGCAATTGGCGTATAAAAATGTCTTACATTCAGACTACCAACGTCCCCTATGACAGAGGAAGTCATCTTAAAAGGTTGTCTTTGTAACGATCCAACGGCGCAACGCGAACTGTATAATCAATACAGCCCTAAAATGCTTGCCGTTTGTTACCGTTACGCGCATAACAGAGAAGATGCAGAAGACATGCTGCAAGAAGGCTTTATTAAAGTTTTTTTGCAGCTGCGCACTTTTGAGAATAGAGGTTCTTTTGAAGGCTGGATCCGAAAAATCATTGTGCATACTTGCATCAATATTCTCAAGAAAAATAAAAAGTTCAACGAGAGTGTCGATTTAATCCACGCGAGTGCGATTCAAATTCGTGAGGACAGTGTGCCAGCAGTGGTACAGGTCAAACAAATTGTGGAGTGCATTCGAACACTACCGATTGGTTATCGAACAGTATTGAACTTGTTTGCGATTGAAGGATACAGTCATCGAGAAATTGCCCAGCTACTGGATATTGAAGAAAGCACCAGTCGCAGTCAATTTACCAGAGCCAAATCGATGTTGGAAGACTTGTTGATTAAAAAGAACATACTACAACCAAAACAAAAGACCGACTGGCTGCAAGCAGTGGGTCAACAATAACGATAGCTGCTTTGCAGTGCGAAGGAAAAGATGGATGGGAAGAACAACGATAGAGAATTTGAACAATTCCTAAGAGAGAACGCCGATAATCATCGGCTGTATCCTTCGGAAGAAGTGTGGTATAATATCCACGCGCGTTTGCATCCTAGCAAGCGTTGGCCGCTTACCGCATTGTTATTACTAGCATTTACCGCAGGATCGATCACCTGGTTGAGTAATA
>CAYFLE010000277.1:0-1850 GCA_964343645.1 uncultured Chitinophaga sp.
ATTGTATCTGTTGCTCCTGCTGAAGCCTAATAACGCTTTTTTGCGGCTTTAAAATTTTCTTTAAAAATATTTGGTTAGTAAAAATTAATGGTTATTTTTACTACCGATAACCCATTTTTCTAACACCATTAAATTCAAAACAATGGCTACTAAGAAAAAAGCTGCTAAGAAAAAAGCTGCTCCAAAAAAGAAAGCCGCTAAGAAAAAAGCTGCTAAAAAGAAGAAGAAGTAATTCTCTTCTAACTGATAGAAAGTCCTCCGAAACCGGGGGACTTTCTCGTTTTAGACCAACCTACTTACCTTGCAAACATGGAGAACACCCAGATAGCTGAAAAATTTGATTTGCTATCAAAGTTGCTAGACATACATGGCGCAGATTCTTTTAAAGCCAAGGCCTTTGCAGCGGCGTCCTTCACCATTGATAAATTACCCTATCCGCTTTTTCATACATCTCCAGAAAAATGGAAACAGATCCGTGGAATAGGATCGAGTGTGACTACCGCACTTCTTCAATTACAAGAAAAAGAAACCATTGACCAATTAGAGGAGCTGCTTAAAAATACGCCAGTGGGTGTGGTAGAGATGCTCCAAATAAAAGGAGTCGGCCCCAAAAAGATTCATACGATCTGGAAAGAAATGGGCATAGAGAGTATGGGAGAACTGTTGTATGCCTGTCAAGAAAACAGGTTATTACTGTACAAAGGGTTTGGCGAAAAAACGCAAGAGGCCGTTGCGCAATCCATCCAATTCATCTTACAACACCAGGGTCATTTTTTGTATGCAGAAATAGAAGCGCTCTACCCATTAATAGAAAACTATCTAGCTCAGCTATTTGGTAAAAATAACATTGCGGTGACAGGGTCTTACCGAAGACAGCTACCGACTATTGAAGAATTAGCCTTTGTTGTACTAGCCGACAAGTCTGAAAGCAAACCAAAGTTTGAAACAGCACAGCCGCCTCAATTAATAGAGGAAACAGCTACTACACTCCTGTATCAATTGAAAAATGGGCTTCGACTGCGTATTCATTTTACACTTGAATTGCCCATTACCTTGTTCAATACCTCTTGCTCGCAGGAATTCAAGGAAGCTTTTGAATCGCTCCCGTCAAAAAAAGGGGCAAGTACCGATTCACCCGCAGCGCCCGATGCATTTTTATTTTCTGAAAAAGGCCTTCCCTATATCCATCCGGCAAAAAGAGAAAAGCAAGCCCATCTTGCTGACGCGATTAATTCCCAAACACTGATTGAGGTAAAGGATATCAAGGGACTGATTCATTGTCACAGCAATTGGAGCGATGGAAGCAATGAGTTAGAGTTGATGGCACAAGAATGCATAAAAAGAAACTGGGAATTTATGGTTATCAGCGACCACTCCGCCAGTGCTTTTTACGCAAACGGGTTAAATGCTGAGCGAGTAGCGGCACAACATCAACAAATTGATAGTCTAAATGCCCGTTATGGCCCTTTCAAAATATTCAAGTCCATAGAATCCGATATTTTGACAGATGGATCATTGGATTATTCCCCTTCTATATTATCTACTTTTGATTTAGTGATCGCCTCTATTCATAGCAACCTTCGAATGCCCAAAGAAAAAGCAACCGAACGGCTGATCCGTGCCATTGAAAATCCATACACCACCCTGCTAGGCCACCCCACAGGCCGACTACTTTTAAGTAGAGAGGGATATCCACTAGACTTTGAAAAAGTCATAGATGCCTGTGCCGCCAATGGAGTGGCGATAGAAATAAATGCACATCCTCGAAGACTGGATTTAGACTGGAGTTGGGTTGACTATGCACTCGATAAGGGCGTCTTTTTATCCATTGACCCTGACGCCCATCAATT
>CAYFLE010000278.1:0-1848 GCA_964343645.1 uncultured Chitinophaga sp.
GAATCAAAAAGGGCTGAACCCTGAAATAGCATGCCAATTTCTTTACGGATCTGTGTTTTTTGTGCCACATCCATCGTTGTAAAATTGGTCCCGTTATAAAAGACATCTCCTTTGTCTGGTGTAAGTAGTCCTACTATGCATTTCATCAACACCGTTTTCCCGCTGCCGCTGGCGCCAATAATAAGATTACAGCGACCTGTTTCCATTAGGGCGCTCACCTCTTCAATGACTGTTTTTTCGCCAAATTGCTTTTGTATGTTCTTTACTTCAATCATGAATTTGTCAGAGGAGTAGTGCAGATAAAATATAATCGGCAAATAAAATAAGTATACAGCTTACCACTACTGCTTTTGTACTTGCTCTTCCAATTTCTAATGCACCACCTCTTACATGATATCCGTAATAAGCCGGGATACTTGAAATAATAAAGGCGAAGGCATAGGATTTTGTCAATGCAAAAAATACGTTATACGGTAAAAATTCTTCGGCAAGCCCCTTGTCATACAAGTTGGCAGGGATGATTCCTGCAGCTGTCCCAGCTAATCGCCCTCCCCAAATTCCTAACACCATGGCGATGATAACTAGTAATGGAATCATTAATAATGCGGCCGTAATTTTTGGCAGGATCAAATAAGTTTTGGTATTGATGCCCATTATCTCCAATGCATCAATTTGCTCACTCACTCGCATATTACCCAATTCACTCGCAATTCGGCTGCCGGCTACTCCTGCTAAAACAATACACACTAGTGTAGGGGCAAATTCCAAAATCACAGTATCGCGCACAATTTGTGCAATCGTTGAAACAGGAATCAATGGGCTTACTAACTGGTAGGCTGTTTGAATGGTTGAAACCGCACCAATAAAAACGGAGATGATAGCTACGATTCCTAAAGAGCCAAAACCAATTTCTGTGCATTGGTGCATCAATTCCTTCCAATACATCTTACTGTTTTCTGGACGTTTGAACATGCCTTTCAGCATCAACACAAATTGTCCGATATCAGTAAGAAAATTCATGGAGTAAATTCTTATTTGTCTTTTCTAAATCTTTTCCACCAACGAGATCGCTTGACAATTTCTTCAGAGCCGTTGGCTTTACATTTTAATTGTGCATCCACCACTGCGATACTCGCCATATTTACGATGCTTCGGATAGAACTCCCTAATTGTAAAACATGAACCGGTTTTTTAAGTCCTAAAAGAATTGGGCCTACCGCATCGGCTGTTCCAATTTCTTTTAAAAGATTATACGCAATATTACCCGCAGAAAGGTTAGGGAAAATCAATGTGTTTACCTCCTGATTGGCTAGTTCGCTGAACGGATAATTTTCCTGTATCAACTCTTTATTGAAGGCCACACTCGCTTGCATTTCCCCATCCACAATAAGCGTAGGCATTTTTTGTTTGACAATCTTTCTGGCTTTTGCCACCAACTTTGCTTCGGGGGAGTTGCTGCTGCCAAAGTTGGAATAACTCAGCATTGCAATGCGAGGAATAATATTGAATTGCCGAATCTCCTTGGCGGCGAGTAACGTAATTTCTGCTAATTCCTCGGCGGTGGGATTGAAATTGACCGTAGTATCTGCAAAAAATAAGGGACCTTTTTTGGTCAGCATCATATACATGCCTGCAATTTTGCTCACGCCCTCTTCCATTCCAATGATTTGGATGGCAGGTCGAATGGTATCCGGATAATTTTTAGTTAAACCGGAAATCATGGCATCTGCGTCACCACATTCTACCATCATACAACCGTAGTGGTTGCGGTCTTTCATGATTTTTTTGGCCTCATAGGCATTAAAACCTCGACGACCCATTTTAGCAAGGAATTTATCTGCATACAAA
>CAYFLE010000279.1:0-1845 GCA_964343645.1 uncultured Chitinophaga sp.
AGATAGTACAGGAATGACGGAAATCATTGCGTAAATAGTTCATTCAGCAAATCTTTACCAGTGAATGATGTTCCTTGTAAAAACAAACACTATTTTTACATTTCGTAATTTTTATATGAAAATTTTTGTTGCTGGCTTACCCCTTGATATGGACGAATCCGAACTGGAGGAGTTTTTTGAGAAATATGGAAAAGTAGATACCGTTTCTATAGCAAAAGACCGTATTACAAAGCATACAAACCCTAAATGGACTTGGGATTGGCAGAAACAAGCTAATCGTGAAAGAGGCGGTCTAATTACCAAGCCGCCACTATGAGTGAGGAGTGAGGTTGAAGAAGTAAGTATTCCCCTTTTTGTATTGAAATTGGCTTCGGCAAAAATTCATTATTCTTCATAATCAAATGAAGCGCTAATCGTCCATTTTTGTTGGCGAGACTAGGATCAACCTTGAAGGGCTTTTCGCTCGGATTGAACCAAACTTGTGTTTTTTTCCATTGATCAGGCGTAGACGACGCATCTAAAAAATAACCAATCACTCCAAGAACACTGTCTGTATAAAACTGAATACGATTAGCAGGATCCGGTAAATTAAAAGTTGAGTGTTCTTTTTTGATTTGGATCAATTTCTTTACATACCCCACGAGATCCACATGTGTAGTTTTCAAATTCCAATCAATTGCATTGATGCTATCAGGAGATTCAAATGAATTTTCCACCCCCCGTTTGGATCGCATGAATTCTGAGCCGGCATGAATAAATGAGGGACTCTGAGAAGTTAATAATAAAGTAAAAGCTAGCTTTTGCATTTCCTTTATTGTAGAAAGTGAGCTACCCGGATTCGCAATCGATAATTTATCAGCCAAGGTGTGATTATCATGGCAGTCAGCGTAAGCAATTAATTGATTTGGACTTGCCGCAATGGATTGATGTGTATAACGAACCCTGTTATAGTTAACAGTTGGATGACTAATCCCCCCAACCAATCCAAATAGAATTGAATTGATATTGGTTACTTCACCACTCACATATCCTCTTTGTTTAGGTTCAAATACACTGCCCTTGAGTCCATCCCTGAATTCATCCCCGAATACTGAAATACCTTTTAACTTGGCTACATTGCTTTTCAAAGCTCGAATTGAATCAGGCAAAGGAGAAGTACCAGCAGTCCACCCCTCTCCATACAATAAAATAGTGGGCGAAATGGCCCGCAATGAATCAGCTAATAAATTCATAGTTGCAATGTCATGGACTCCCATCAAATCAAATCGAAAACCATCTACCTGATATTCCTTTACCCAATGCGTTAAAGATTGAAGCATGAAATTTTTGAACATTACCTGCTCGCTGGCCGTTTCGTTCCCGCATCCTGATGCGTTAGAATAATTACCGCTAGCATCTTTTCTGAAATAATATCCTGGCACCAATTGTTCGAAGGAAGAATTCTGCAAGAGCGCCGTGTGATTATAGACCACATCCATTACTATTTTTAATCCATTATCATGGAATGTTTGAATCATTTTTTTTAACTCGATAATTCGTGTAGCCGGATTTTTATTTTCACTGGCAAATATGCCTTCAGGAGCATTGTAGTGAAAAGGATCATATCCCCAATTGTAAGGAGGCAACGATACGGACTCATCACTTGACTTAAAATCAAAAAAGGGAAGTAAATGAACATGCGTCACTCCCATCTCTTTGATATGATCCAACCCCGTTTTTAAACCGCTGCTATTTTTAGAGCCAATCTCAGTAAGCCCCAGATATTTCCCTTTTTGTTTTATTCCAGACGAAATATGCATGCTAGCATCTCGAATATTTAATTCGTAAATAATTACAGGGTGACTT
>CAYFLE010000280.1:0-268 GCA_964343645.1 uncultured Chitinophaga sp.
CTTTGGTGTCGCAGTCTGAAAAGTCTATTGCGTTAAGTTTGGTAGATGACGCATGGAAAGAACACTTACGTGCTATGGATGATTTAAAACAATCAGTTCAAACAGCCACTTATGAGCAAAAAGATCCATTAGTGATTTATAAGATGGAAGCTTTTGAATTATTCAGAAAAATGGATTTAGAAATTAACCATAAGTTGGTACAATTTTTATGTCATGCGCATATTCCATTAGAAACGAATGGAGTGAAGGAAGGGCGTCAACAAAAAAC
>CAYFLE010000280.1:358-1827 GCA_964343645.1 uncultured Chitinophaga sp.
GGAAAATGGATATCATGATCCTAGTGAAGCGCAAAAACAAACGCCGGTTCAAGTGGGTCCTAAAATAGGACGTAATGATCCATGCCCTTGTGGAAGCGGAAAAAAATATAAGGCTTGTCACGGAAAAGATGCAATATAAATGGCCCCTATTCAACAATATATAGATCATACCATTTTAAAGCCTACTTGCTTAGTGGCGGATATTGAAAAGCTTTGTGCTGAAGCAGTGCAATATCAATTCGCTGCTGTGTGTGTGCCGCCTCATTTTGTCAAATTAGCAAAAGAAAAAGTAACAGGAAGTGAAGTGAAGGTGGCCACTGTGATTGGTTTTCCTTTTGGTTACAGTGCTACCGAGGCCAAGATTGCCGAAATTATTTTAGCCATGGTAGATGGAGCTGATGAGCTAGATGTAGTGGCTAATATTTCTGCTATAAAAAATGGAGATTGGACTGCCATTGCAGATGAAATCAATCATATTCTACCCATTATCCGTTCAAAAAATAAAGTAGTTAAAATTATTATTGAATCTGGCGTACTAACTGATGCTGAAATGATTGCTTGTTGTGATATATATGGCGCTGCTGGGATTGATTATTTAAAAACTTCTACTGGTTATGCTGAAAAAGGGGCAAGCGTGGAAGCGGTAAAATTATTCAGAAAACATTTACCAGATAGTGTTCATATCAAAGCATCGGGCGGGATTCGTGATTATGCTACGGCTCAACAAATGATTGATGCAGGAGCTACCCGAATTGGATGCAGCGCTGGAGTGGCTATAGTTACTGGGGCTGCTAATAATACCACATCTAACTATTAATTTATTTGTAACTTTAAGTATGTTACTTGACAAAATAAAATCTTTAGCTAAAACCTATCAAGCCGAAAATGTTTCGGTGCGTAGGCATTTACATGCACATCCTGAATTAAGCTATCAGGAATTTGAAACGAGTAAATATGTGCAAGCCACTTTAACTAAAATTGGAATTCCTTTTACAGTGATTGCTACTACTGGTGTGTTGGGAATAATAGAAGGAAAAAATCCAACTAAACGAGTTGTTGCTTTACGTGCTGATATGGACGCACTTCCTATCAACGAAGAAAATAAGGTAGACTATATTTCAAAAAATCCAGGTGTCATGCATGCTTGTGGTCATGATGTACATACCACAATATTATTAGGTGCTGCAAAAATTTTATGGGAGTTAAGAAATGAATTGGAGGGTACCATAAAATTATTATTTCAACCCGGGGAAGAAAAAAATCCAGGTGGAGCAAGTTATATGATTCGTGATGGAGCTTTGCAAAACCCAACCCCACAAGGGATTGTAGGGTTGCATGTTCACCCCGGTTTGAATTTGGGAAAATTAAGTTTTAGAAAAGGCCGTGTCATGGCTAGTGCCGATGAGTTATATGTTTCTATCAAAGGTCCTGGAGGGCATGCAGCAACACCACATCAAACAGTAGATACT
>CAYFLE010000281.1:0-1822 GCA_964343645.1 uncultured Chitinophaga sp.
TTTTTTAATAGTCCGAAATCCTTACACAGTAAGCGTTTTCACCTAGGATGCTTCATGATTTCAGCAATCCTCATGATCAAAAAAAATAAGGCACTAGTCTTTTAATAACTAGTGCCTTATTTTTATACTTCCGTTTCCTTCTTCTAGGAGAAGGATGGGAAACTGAAACTAAGTTAGATGATTTTTGCGTTTAGGCGTGATATAGTGTGGGATTGAATAACGAAGTTCCCACAAGCGATCGCGATTGGATTAAACAACCTGCTAAGTCTAAGAACTTATGCGATCGCGTTTTTTAACTATCTTGAATTGTGAAACTAGCAACTTTATTACCGTTGCTGTCGTTCACTATCCCAACCTCTTGATGCTTTGCTTTTTCGGCAATCTTGATCAAGATTTCCTTTAGTTTTTCTTGATTGTCAATAAAATTGCTCGTTGCAATTTCTACGGTAATTTCGATTTTCATTTCTTTGTTCCTTGTGATATACAAATATTGAGATATTTGTATATCATACTGAAGTTGTCAAGCGCGATCGCTCTAATCACTTAATCAGCAATGAGCGATCGCAAATTTTCTAAATTTCTTCAAAACATTCGTAAGATTGCGAATACCGCATCTACGAATATTTCGGCTGCTTCAAAGCCAGCCTCCATTCCATCTTCAAAGTCGGATGACCAGTGATCCTCTTTGAGTTTTCGTTTCCTTTTTTTAGGATAGGAAACTCTTAAACCGTCACTGTCAGTGGTAGACTTCTTTTTTTTACGGCGTGGCATTGTTATCTTATCCTCTGTATTCAAAAGTTCCTAGTGTTTCTCCTAGATTGTCCACAGAAACGGGGATAGGAGAATTGTATTCGGGGTGGATATTGCCATTGCGATCGCATATCCAGCAATCGGCTATATATCCATTAAAGTTCAGTGCGGGCATATAACAATCGTATTCACCGCTTCTGTCTAATGCTTTGTAGATTACGTTTTTTAAAAAATTCATGGCTTTATAGTGGGATTGAATAACGAAGTTCCCACAGGCGTACCTCGTGAGGGGTAGTCGTTAGACATCGCTTGGCATTGCACCAAGTAGCAGCGTTGAACTGGCGATCGCGATTAACTATCAAAACTGCACTCTCTCCAATATTGTTTACAGTGCGGTGGCTCTCAAGTCCTGCTTAAATTGATTAATGGACATCATTTGAGTCCAATATTGACCCTGCTTATCTTTTTTAAAGCAGTGATAAATTGGAGTTGATCCGACATGATTTGCGGGTTCTCCAACTGCAAACGCTCCTCCAGCCTGAAAGTCTGGAGGTAAAACACAAAGCATTTCATCATACAAATCTTCATCTGTTTCTACCCATTCTTTAATGCCGTGTTGCCAGTTGTATTTAGCAACTTCTAATGGGCGTATCCACCAGGATTTGTACTCATCAATAATTTCCTGTAGCTTACTGAAATTGCAAGGATTCACTGTGATCATTTCGCCGTCAATCATTACATCAAGTCGGCAAAAATTTTCTTTCTTGTTCCACATTTCTAAACTAAGTGTAATTTTTTGATCTTCATCAAAACACTCGATACATCCGGTGTAATTGGACTTTAGAAAATTCCAAAAGTCTTTTAATGTTTTCATCTTTTTGTTCCTATTCTATCTCTCAATATTTGCATATTATGTTGAAGTTGTCAAGAGATAGAATAAAAAAATTAGCACCATTTTTGAACGATAAAAGTATATGATCTGACGGCTTCAAACCAGCTGTTTTCTTTTCCGCCAAACTTACTGGACTTGAAGTTAGTCATACTTTTATAATGATTTTATGGTAGTTCTACT
>CAYFLE010000282.1:0-1816 GCA_964343645.1 uncultured Chitinophaga sp.
AAAGGAAAGAGAGAATGATTTCTTTTTTTCATGCTTTCTATTTTGTCGAATTGGTTTCCTTGAATAGTTTATAAAACAACGCCCCTAATACCAGGATGGGAAACAAGAGAGTTAGCAATGGAAAGACGCCCCACCAACGGTCTAATTTAATTCCTCCAAAAACGGATAAAGAAAGATACACTAGCAACTGAGAAGCCAGGCCAGCATATCGCATCCATTCATTTTTAGAATTAGCGGACGAGGGCTTGTGGCTGTTGTTCATCTTTATTCATCTCTACTACATTGGCGCCCATATGACATTGGCCATTGAATGTAGCAGAAGGTTCTACTTGCAATTTACCAGCATAAATATTGCCAGAAACTACACACTCGCCACGAAGTTGTAACAACTCAGTAGCTCGTACATTCCCATTTACTTTACCTGTTACGTCAGCTTGGTTTCCAGTGATATCACCTTCAACCACACCCGTATTACCAATAATAATTTTGGCAGAAGTCTTTACATTTCCAATTACAGTTCCATCAATTCGCAAATCACCATTGCTACTGATGTCGCCTTTCAATGAAGTGCCAGCGCTGATCAAAGTAGCAGCACTGCCGGATTGCGGATAATTAGTTTGCATGTCAGGTTTGGATTTAGTTGTAAACATAGAGTTAAGTTGAGTTCAGTCGCTAGATACTTCTGTTGCTGGTAATACAATAGGTACTGTATCCAGTGCCACATTGTTGGTGCCAGCCAATGTTTTTTTAAGCCCTAAAATATACTGATTTTTTAACGCATCCTCTCTGGCCACTGAATCAACCCGGTATTGCAATTGCTTCAATGCCATAACCGAGGCATAATCAGATCCCGCTCCAGGGATATAATATTTTAGGGGGGTAAATATAATCAACGCAGCTGTTAAGCCTACTAATACCACAAAAATCATACTGAAAACTGTATAAACGCTTAACCTAGAAAGCCTAAACGTAACTACCTCCTCGTAGGTGTCATCATTCATGACCACCAGACGGTACCGGTTGCGAAGCCGCTTTAATCCTGAAGGGAGCTCGAGTTTTGCCATTTTTTCCTCGGTTCTGATAAAGGTAAGAAGACCCTAGCCCCAAATGCATTAGATTGCGTCTCTATGCGTAGGGCCTCCATTGCATTTTTTCGAACTTTATTCATTTTGATACTTTGTATCAGAGGCTCAGCAAATGCCCAAATGGGGTTCAAAATTGAATTACCCAAACCCGAGGAATACGAGGACCGTGTACTTCGTTCAGAAAAAACCAAAGAGGGAAAACTGAGTCTACCTGGTAAGCTCGTTCAAAACACGGTCACCCATTACAACTTTACGTACAATGCGACTAAAAAGCTAAACGAAGTTTTACAAAAAGCAAAAGATGCAAACCGCGACGACTACTCCACTTTACTACCCTTTTACAACTACAGCACATCCATCACCAGAAAAGATTCACTTGAATTAGATAGTATCATACAAAAAGCTACTTCAGGGATTGCCTTACATGATTTACGTAATGAATGGACGGACGAGTTATACTTGCTCTGGGGAATCTCTTACCATCTGCAAGAAAAATTTGACTCCGCACATCTTCTATTTCAATTCATCAATTACTATTACGCCCCCAAAGAAAAAGATGGCTATTTCAAAACCATTGGTAGTGCAAGGGATGGAAATAAAATAAATAGTATTGCTACCATAGAAAAAAAGGGGGTACTCGCAGGAAATCCTATCAAACGAAATGATGCCCTTCTCTGGGAGATCAGAAATTATTTAGCCCAAGATCAATTATCGCAGGCGGCAGGTTTAAT
>CAYFLE010000283.1:0-1815 GCA_964343645.1 uncultured Chitinophaga sp.
ACGGCTTAGAAGGGCTGAAAAATCTAGATAAACAATATTTGACAATGGTCTACAGTGGGTAGGTCAAGGGTGTGAGTTTTGGCAGTGATCTTTTGGGGTTGGATGGAGTCTCGTGTGGTGGTCATGGCATCCACAGGTGTTTGTCGGGAAAACCGACATTTATTGAGCGTCCTTTTAAGGGACGCTTGAAACCCGCTCGAATTCACTGCAAATACTACAAAGGACTAAATTTTGTTGGGATTAAGATGCGAGTATTCTGCTCAATTATTAATGGAGCCACTTTATCAAAGTAGGACTTCCATGCAACGTTCTCCCAAAGAAGTTTTCTCCGAGTTATCCGGTCTGAAAAATCTTGGTATTGCCAAATATGAACTGTTCTATTAAGGCCACCAGTCTCGGTTGTAAAGTAGCCTATAAGATTACCTAATATAGGGAGTTGAATTGCAAAACCCTCCTCTTCATACATCCTTAAATAATTACTAATTTGACCAACTTTTATTAAGTAATCACGCTCTTCGTAAATCATGTTTTCCGGCTATTAATAAAATATCTGTAATTGATTTCAAACCAATTCATTTCTAAGTTTTCCTAACTTCTCAATCTCAGTAATAACAATATCGCCAGTCTTTAACCACCTTTGCTCACTGGGGGGTTTACCTGTGATGCAGCCCTCAGGGGTTCCGGTAAAAATAATATCTCCAGGGCGAAGTGTCATTACCTGAGAACAATAAGACACAATATGGGCACATGAAAAAATCATGTCAGAAGTGTTTGATGATTGCCTTTTTTCCGAATTGATAGTGCAACTTACACTTAAATTATCAGGGTCACCAACAACATCAGAGGGAACCAACCAAGGTCCAATTGGCGCAAATTTATCAATTCCCTTACCCAACAGATATTGAGTGGTTATATTTTGTAGATCCCTTGCAGATAAATCATTGCCAACACAATAACCAAAAACATAGGACAAAGCGGTGTCTTTTGAAACATCTTTACATTCCTTGCCAATCACAATTACTAACTCAACCTCATAGTCAAACTTAACTGCATACTTTGTTGGTAAAGGAATTTTTTCATTATGTGCGGCAAGTGCATTATTAAATTTCCCAAATATCATGGGTGTAGCGGGGACTGGCTTCTTTACTTCCTCTGCATGACGCTTGTAATTAAGGCCGACAACTAAAATTTTTTCAGGGCCTAACACACAAGGTAAAAAATCTAATTGATCCGGATTCATTACAACGCTCTTGTGACTGCCTAAATATTTTTCAACTGCAGATTTATAAAAAGCGTAGTTTTGAATTGACATTAATTCATCAGTGGAGTTGATGTTCTTGAATTCGGGGATACCCTTTGAATCAATTACACCATCCTTCGTTAATATTCCGAGGTGATACCCTGTTTTATCTTTGTAATTACAAAATCCTTGAATCATTCTCATCCCCTTTAATCTAAGCAATCTGCTTGGTTTGTCAAAATTGATCTTGCATGGTAAGCAAAATAACCATTAATAAGACTTTCTTTCTTTTTCCATTTGTGAGCGTAATCGCCCAAATGAGGTTTAACTGCTTTGATTGCACCGACAGAGCTTGCAATCATATGAAGTTTGGCTGCTTTTTCAAAAGTAACGGCTAGCCCTAATGCCTCTTCGGTTGTTTTACCTGTTGTTAATAGGCCATGATGTGCCAACAAAATACAGCGTTTATTACCAAGGCCGTTTGAAATAATTTCACCCTCCTCATCACCATTTGGAACGCCCGGCCAATCAGACAAATACGCACAATCTTCATACAAGGCCATAGTGTCCATATG
>CAYFLE010000284.1:0-1785 GCA_964343645.1 uncultured Chitinophaga sp.
CTACTCCATTATACAAAGAGGTGGCACTTGCTATCTGGAATTATGCCGAATTAGGATATAAAGAAGTAAAAAGTTCTGCTTTACTGGCTGAAACGCTGCGAAAAGAAGGGTTTACGGTCGAAACAGGTGTAGCAGAAATCCCAACCTCCTTTGTGGCTACGTATGGATCAGGACAACCTGTTATTGGAATATTGGCCGAATTTGATGCCCTGCCTGGTTTAGCGCAAGAAGCCCTACCTGAAAAAAAATCAATTCAAGGACAAGCAGGAGGCCATGGATGTGGTCATCATTTATTTGGCACTGCTTCCGTAGAGGCCGGTATTGAAATTAAAAAGCTGATCGAACAAAAAAAATTAACTGGCACTATTAAAGTATATGGATGTCCGGCAGAAGAAGGTGGATCGGGTAAAGTATACATGGTACGTGCAGGATTATTTAATAATGTAGATGCCGTGATACATTGGCATCCTAGTGATGCAAATTTGGTGACGATGATGAGTGCGTTAGCTAATATTTCTGCTAAATTCAGATTTAACGGGATAGCTGCACATGCCGCTGCTTCGCCGGAAAATGGGCGCTCTGCCTTAGACGCTGTTGAATCCATGGATTTTATGGTTAATCTGATGCGGGAACATATTCCACAAGAAACCCGCATTCATTATGTAATTACGAATGGGGGCAAAGCGCCAAATGTAGTGCCCGATTATGCTGAAGTATATTATTATGTTCGTCATCCTAAACGTCAACAAGTAAAAGAAATATTTGAACGCGTGGTTAATGCTGCTAAAGCCGCTGCGATTGGTACTGGTACAACAATGAATTATGAAATTATTGGAGGTACGCATGATTTATTGTTAAATAAAACCTTAGCCGAGGCGATGCAAAAAAATATGGAATTAGTAGGAGGGGTTACTTATAGTTCAACAGAGAAGGAGTTCGCAGAAAAAATTCAAAAGAGTTTCACTTTTAGTTATTCCCCTATCAGTGATGCTGAAACAGTCAAACCACTAAAAATCGAATCAGATGCTGGAGGTGGTTCCACAGATGTGGGTGATATTAGTTATGTTGTGCCAACTGTTGGATTACGTGCGGCAACTTGGGTTCCTGGAACACCTATGCATAGTTGGCAAGCTGTTGCCTGTGGGGCAACCGATATTGGAATAAAGGGAATGAACGTAGCTGCCAAAACAATGGCTTTAACGGCCATCGATCTTTTTACAAAGCCCCTACTCATTCAACAAGCTAAAGATGAATTTGTAAAACTTAAAGGTGACTATCAATACAAAGCTTTATTAGGCGATAGAAAGCCCGCGTTGAATTATCGAGATTGATTACTATTTATTCTTTAATGAATCTCTAATTTCTCTTAATAAGGTTATTTCCTCTGGTGTAGGAGCGGGTTTGGCAGCTTCTTTTTTTGCGACTTTATTAAATGATTGAATAATTGCAAATAACACAGCTGCCGTAAATAGAAACTTAATGATGGCGGCAATAAATTTTCCGTATTTCACACTCTTCCAAACTAATTTATCTAAGTCCGTTGCATGAATGGCTTCTAGTGCAGGGGCTAACAGTAATGGCGTAATGACATCTTCTACTAGTGAAGCAACAATTGCGCCAAACGCACCACCTAAAATGACTGCTACTGCTAACTCAAGGATATTTCCTTTTACGGCGAACTCTTTAAATTCTTGAAAAATTTTCATGATAATACTTTTTTATTAAGAACGCTTTGTCAACTTTAAAATCGCATAAAGTAGAACTGAAAATAATAATAATAAAGTC
>CAYFLE010000285.1:0-1373 GCA_964343645.1 uncultured Chitinophaga sp.
CGGTACCACTGGCTTCAGATTCAATATCAAAGTCCACCCAATCGCCCACGGCTACTGGATTCGTACTAGTAATATCTTCTAACTTGAGTACCCCTTTGGTACGTGCATTCCAAAAACGATCTTGTTCATCGCGAAGAATGTACCAACTCCCTGTCGATTTATAAACCAGTCCCTTCATTATGACAGATATTTTCCAACAATGGGCATTCGTCTTCCCATCCCAAATGCCTTGGGTGAAACACGAATGATGGGACAAAATTGATTGCGCTTATATTCATTGGTATTCACCAGTTTCAATACGCGGTCTACCAATGCGGGATCATAGCCCATTGCTTTGATACTCGCTGGACTTTTTCTTTTTTCAATGTACAAATAAAGCAAGGGGTCGAGTGTTGAGTAATCAGGTAATGAATCACTATCTTTTTGACCAGGACGTAACTCGGCTGATGGTGCTTTTACTAAAATATTAGATGGAATAATTTCACGGTCGCGGTTGATATAACGCGCCAGCGCATACACTTGTAACTTATAACAATCACCTAATACCGCGAGTCCACCCGCCATGTCTCCATACAAGGTACCATAGCCCGTAGCGAGTTCACTTTTATTAGACGTATTCAGCAAGATGTAACCAAATTTATTAGCGATGGCCATCAATATATTTCCCCGCGTTCTACTTTGCAAATTTTCTTCTGCCAAACCAAAAGGTAAGTCGCCAAATATTGGAGTGAGTGTTTGTAAAAATGACTGATAACTATTTTCAATGGGAACCACTTCATAGGGATTTCCCAAATTTTTACTGAGCTGCGTCGCGTCTTCCACACTGTGTCCAGAAGAATACGGAGAGGGCAATAAAATTGCACGTACATTTTCTTTTCCGAGTGCAGCTACCGCCAGCGCCAAGGTTACTGCACTATCCACCCCTCCACTGCTGCCTAAAATAGCTTTGGTAAAACCCATCTTGGAAAAATAATCGCGGATCCCAAGCACCAAGGCTTGATAAATTTCAGCTGTGCAGAGCTGCGCATCTAATTGCAACGGATCTAATTCTTCATGGGGGATTTTGTCCGCTACCGCAATAGGTGAGGTGCGAAAACTTCCTTGCTCAGTTAACTCTACAACTTCCAACGCTTCCTCAAACAAAGGAAGTTGTTGGATCAAATTAGAATCTTTATCCATCACCAGCGAGCCGCCATCAAAAACTAATTCGGTTTGACTGCCCACAGCATTACAATAAATCACCGGAATTTTATAGCGCTGCGTATTTTGTTTTAAGATGGCTTTACGGTCTTCCACATGCGTATAATCAAATGGAGACGCCGAAAGATTCAAGAGGATATCGGGCTTATCACCAATCAATTCATCCATAGGAC
>CAYFLE010000285.1:1403-1756 GCA_964343645.1 uncultured Chitinophaga sp.
TGCGTATACAAGGGGTTGTTACCTAAATTCCAGATGTCCTCACAAATAGTGACCGCTAATTTTTTTCCTTTGAAGTCAATCAAGTGCCAAGTACGAGCCGGTTCAAAATAACGATATTCATCAAATACATCATAGGTAGGCAAACAGGTTTTATACACCACATCGCGCACTTCCCCTTCGTATATAAAATATGCCGCGTTGAATAAATCCTTTCCCTTGGGATCTGGATTTTTATCGGGTGCCCCCACTAACACAGCGATATCGGTTGTATGCACTTTGATTTGATCGATAGCGGCGCGACATTTTTCAATAAAGTCATCGAACTCTAAAAAATCACGAGGAGGATAACCGCA
>CAYFLE010000286.1:0-1731 GCA_964343645.1 uncultured Chitinophaga sp.
TGATGACAACTTGGTTGTAGAGGCCCAAATACGACCTCAAGATATTGGTTTTATCCACCTTGGCCAATCAGCTAACGTAAAAATTACCGCCTATGATTACTCTATTTTCGGATCTTTAAAAGGAAATGTTACAAATATTTCTCCTGATGCTGTTTCTAAGGAGGAAAGAGGACAGGTTAGTTATTATTATGTGGCTCGCATTGAAACAAGTACAAGTGCCATCAAGTCATTAGAAAAGAACCTACCCATTATTCCTGGTATGCAGGCACAGGTGGATATCATAACCGGTAATAAAAGCGTCTTAAGCTATCTACTCAAACCGTTTATAGGCGTCAAAGAAAATGCATTTAGAGAGCGTTAATCCATTCAAAAAAGGGAAATTATTGGCCCTTAAACTATTTTTTGGCTACTTAATCATCTTATTTAATTATTCTGCGAATGCGCAGGATTCCATGACCTTTTTAAAAGTGATTCGCTGCGAGTCAACCAATCCTGAAATAACCAAACATCAGGATTGTTTTAATCCTCCAAAGGAACTTGGTCAGGGTGAAATATTAATTGCACAAGGGAAAATTGAACGCAAAACGGAAGATAGTTTTGGTGAAATAGTTAAGAATATGCCTGCAGGTTCTATTATTGTGCTCAATAGTTTGGGTGGAGACCTTATAGGTGGACTTAGGCTCGGACAATCTATTAGAGCCCGTGAATTCAATACTTGGATCTTGGATGCAACAGCTGACTATCCAGTGATAAAAGATAAGAAAATCATTGGTAAATGTTTCTCTGCATGTGCCTATACTTTTTTAGGTGGTGTCATAAGGCGGGTCGATAAATCAGGTCAGCTAGGTGTGCACCAATTTAGAAACATGGAGGACAAACTAGATGCTAATCAAGCACAAAAAATTTCTGCAGTTCTTGCTCGTTATTTAGACTCTATGAGCATAAATCGACTACTACTTGACCAAGCCATGCTGACTGAATCTGGAAAAATGACATTAATCCCAGAAGCACAAAGAATGGCTTGGAACATTGAAACAAGCCTATCAACTACGCTGAGTGCCTCTAAATGGAAACTTGAGGCAGCAACAGGGGGTAAGCGAATTACTTACACTACAGTAAAACAAATAAATCGTAATGCATTTTTAACCTTTGCACTTACCTATATCAACGGAAATCTCAGGGGTTTATTGATTGCTAAACCCGATGCAAGGGATGAGCAGTCAATAGACTGGTTAGGCGCATTCAATGAAAAAATTGATCTAATAGTTGAAATTAACTCAAAATTAGTTATATTGCAACCATTAGGTAATTGGGAAATCGCTGGTCAGGTCAATACGCCAGGGACACGTCAAATCTGGTACAGCATTAAGCCAGATTTAGTCAAGGAATTCTTAAATTCCCGGCAGTTTAAGCTAAAGCCTCAATGGTCATTACCGCCAATGGGTATGGATGTGGAAACTATGTTCAGTACTGATGGTTTCAAGGATAATTTTGCAGCACTTTGAACTTGAATTCACCTTTCAAAGTATTTTTTCAGTTTCATAGTAGTTTTATTTGAAAATTTTTTAAATCGACTCAACCAAGAACTTTGAGTTTGAGTATCTAGAATGAAATCAAGAAAATGGTTTTGATGATATTCGTGAGAAGTCCTTGTATGAGTATGATCTTCACCAAATGTATTGCGCCTAATATGTAGAGCTTTGGCGAGTAGCTCCATTGCATGATTAATAT
>CAYFLE010000287.1:0-1730 GCA_964343645.1 uncultured Chitinophaga sp.
GACGCAAAGGCTTAGTCCCAATCGGCTCCGCTTCTAAATCCCAAGGGCGTAATTGTTCTAATCCCAATTTTTTTCTTTTGCGCTCGTATAGTTCATTCACCAATGGCATTACATAATCACGCACGGCCTCGTGAAACTGTTCACACATGGCACGATCATAATCAAATCGTCCTAGCTCTAAAAATCGATATTGGCCATAATCAGCGAACCCGGCGTTCGCAGCTATTGTAACTCTCTTTTCGATCAATTGCTCAAATAATGAAGTCAGCGCTGCTTGATCCTGGTATCGTCGATCAGCAATTTGTAAATACACTTGCTCGCGTAATGCGCGGTCTTCGTCCTCTAAAAATTTTGCCGCTTGTTGTAAAGTGTATTCTTGTCCCTTTACGGTGATTGTCATTTTCCCTGCAATAACACCAAACTGCTGTTGCAATACATTCAGCTCCGCAATCACAGGAATATTTTCCTCGCGAAATAAATCAATTTGCTTGCGGATAGAGCGTAAAAAAGTAAAATATTTTTTAGTATCTAATTGAGCTGTAAAGGGACAGTTGACTAGTTTTCTATTGAGTTTATCCGACCATAATTGAATGTGCGGTTGAATCTCCAGCATGAAATAATTGAATCGCTCCTCTAATTCCTTGTTTTCCGTATCACAAGTCATTTTGATTTGACGCCAACACGCATCTTCACTGATCACCGCTTCCAATTCACTGAGATCGCGCAACCACTTTTCCAAAGAGGAGACATCCGCTAAATCCCGGGCATATAATTCTTCAAAATATAACGCTAAGCCCTCCCAATTGCTGATCATAAAATCAGCGGGGACATACTGACGAGGAAGTTTTTGAATATCGGCAGAATACATATTGAAAAGATTATTCCTGCTCAGATAACTTCAATTCGATATTTGCTTTTTTCAACTGAGCAAACCACTTAATCATTTTTTTACGATCACTATCATACACCCTTTCAAAATCCATATCCGGGAAAACAGATTTGAAATAAGACAGTACGGCCTTGGCATCTTTTTCAGCTGGTAATGCAAGGGTGGATTTTTCCATGGCCTTGAATACGTCTACCAGATTTACATTTTCACGAATGGTATACACTTCGATGCTTTCTAAATGAGAAAATTGATGAACGCGATTCGATACAAAGCGGGTAGTTTGGTCTTCGATAGAGCGCACAATTCCTCCATCAGATTTGCTACTAACCAATTCAAAAAGACCGGGCAATCCGGAAACAGCTACCAACTGATTATATTCCATTATTTTAAGATTAAAGAAGGGCAAAGATACTCGAGTCCCTGCAAATCCCTACCTTTAAATCAGGGCAACTACCGAAAGTTAGTCCCCCCTATTTCGTCAAAAACAAGTTAAAAAGACCCATATGAAAAAGTCAATCTTTCTTACCCTTTTCATCGCTGGAATAGCGACCGTTTCTTTTGCGCAACCTCAAGGTGGCGGTATGATGATGCAACGCCGGACTCCTGCTGAGCGAGTAGCGACTATTCATCAAAAATTAGATAGTGCTTTTAAATTAGAAGCCAAAAAATTGGCAATGGTTGATACAGCGCTCACCGTATTGTATAAAAAACAAGATGCCCGGATGATGGAAATTCGAGATGCCATGATGAATGGCGGAGAAAGACCTGATCCAGAAGCACTACGTGAGGAAATGCAGAAATATAACACGGCACAGGAAGAAATTTTAAAAGCGGTACTAAC
>CAYFLE010000288.1:0-1727 GCA_964343645.1 uncultured Chitinophaga sp.
TGGTGGCCACAGCCGGATCCAGTGATTATTCCTTGCAAACCATGGAGCGAGACAACCTTACTATTCAATTGGAAGGACATGCCGCTGTAGTCAATACCATATGGAAAGGAAAGGGGGTCTACCATGGAGAAAGTTTTGATGATCGTCAGCGATGCAGCGTTACCATTGTAAAGTCAAATGGGCAAGTACGCATTTTGGCAGAGCACTGTACCCCAATTCGCTAACGCACAACTATTAACTTTACAAAAAGAAATAAATACCCATGAAACGACTACTTCTTGCTTTTTTATTGCTTCTGCAGTGTTCAATTATTGTAGTAGCACAAACAACTTTAGAAAGACCAAAGCTGGTAGTTGGTATGGTGTTGGACCAAATGAGATGGGATTATCTTTATCGCTATTACAATCGATTTAGCGAAAAAGGTGGGTTTAAAAGATTATTAAAAGAAGGTCATGCTTGTGAAAATACATTAATCCCCTACACCCCTTCTGTAACCGCCTGTGGACATAGTGTGGTTTACACCGGAAGCGCCCCTTCCATTACAGGGATTACGGGTAATGCATGGTGGGACAGAGACCAAAACAGAACCATGTATTGTACGGAGGATAAAACTGTTTCCACCATTGGGAGCTCCTCTACCCAAGGGAAAATGAGTCCCAAAAATTTATTAGTTACTACGGTCACCGATGAGTTAAGGCTGGCCACTAATTTTAAGAGTAAAGTAATTGGTATTGCGATAAAAGACCGCGGTGCCATTCTCCCTGCCGGACACAGCGCAAACGCTGCCTATTGGTACGATAACTCTGTTGGAAAATGGATCAGTTCTAGTTATTATATGCAGACCTTGCCAAATTGGGCGAATGAGTTCAATAATCAAAATTTGACAGACGCTTATTATGAAAAAGGTTGGAATTTACTCTATGACAGCAGCTCCTATGCAGAAAGTACGGCCGATGAAAAATCGTATGAAGCAAAAACATTTGGCAATGGATTTCCCTATGAGCTCAAAAAATTTATAGGCAAGGACTATGGTAAAATCCTTACCACTTACTTAGGGAACGAATTAACCTTTGAGTTTGCCAAGAGTGCATTAAAAGGGGAAGAACTAGGGAAAGACGCTATTGCAGATTTTTTAACGGTAAGCTTCTCCTCCCCTGATTACATTGGACATAGCTTTGGCCCAAATTCTATGGAAGCAGAAGACGCCATGCTTCGATTTGATATTTCCTTAGGTGAATTTTTAGATTACCTGGACCAAACAGTTGGTAAAAATCAATATGTACTTTTTTTAACAGCTGACCATGGCGCTGCACAAATACCTGAATTTATGCAGGAGAATAAACTACCCGGAGGAAGAGTATACACTGGTAAATTGATGGATAAACTCAATAGCAGTTTGCAACGCATCTACAATATCAAAAAAATAATCTTGAGTGACGATAACTATCAATATAGTTTGGATCATGCCAAATTGGACTCCGCAGGCATCTCTACTCAAGAGATCATTGAATGGCTAAAAAAAGAGCTAGCTACTGAACCAGGTATTGATCGTGTATTTGCTTTAAGTGAATTAAATACCATTCCACTGCCTGCCACCATTCGTAAGGCGATTAACTTAGGCTACCATCCTCACAGAAGCGGAGATGTACAATTAATTTTTAAGCCTGGATATATTGATGCAAGCAGTGCCACCGGAACCACGCATGGATTATGGAATCCCTATGATA
>CAYFLE010000289.1:0-1718 GCA_964343645.1 uncultured Chitinophaga sp.
ATACTACGCGCGTTCGAATATGGGAAAGAGATTTCGATTCATTATTAAAAATCAACAAAGTTCCCCAATTCAATACCGTGCGATTGGGCAATGATCATACAGAGGGAATGAAGCTAGGTAGCCGCAGCCCTTATGCGCATGTGGCAGACAATGATTTAGCAGTCGGCATGTTTATTGAAAAACTGGCCAACTCTCCTATTTGGAACGAAACCGCAGTTTTTATAGTGGAAGACGATGCTCAAAACGGTGCCGACCATGTGGATGCGCATCGAAGCACCGCCTATTTAATGGGAGGATTTGTAAAAAGAGGATTTGTGGATCATACGCTTTATACCACCGCATCGATGTTGCATACTATGGAATTAATATTGGGTTTGCCCCCGATGACACAATATGATGCAGCGGCCACTCCGATGTGGCGATGTTTTGATACGATTGCCCGCCCTCTTGTATTCAAACCACTCATTCCCGCTGTTGATTTAAATGAAAAAAATGTAGCTCGCAATGAATGGCAACGCCGGTCAGAAAAATTTGATTTTGTAAAAGAAGACAGCAATAACGATATTGAATTTAATCGCGTTCTTTGGCACGGACTAAAAGGAGACACACCTTTTCCCGGACCCAAAAGAGCAGCTTTTATTTTTCCCAAAGAAACCGACCCTGATTAAGACAAACTATTAACCAATGCCATTACCAAGAATTTACCAGCCCGAAACAAACCAGGAATTGATCAAAAGAATTGACGCGCTTCATGCACAATCTGCACGACTGTGGGGAAAGATGACAGTTTCACAAATGCTCAAACATTGCATGGTTCCTTATGCAGGACTTTTATCTGACAAACCGGTGAAACCAAAAATGAGATTATTGGGCAGACTGTTTTTTAAGAGAGTGCTGACGAACGAAAAACCGTTTAGAAAAAATAGCCCCACTAGCGCCCCCTTTTTAATAAAAGACGAGCCCGAGTTTGAAGAAATGCGAGCGCAACTAAAAGAGAAAATGCTAGCCGCACATCAAAAGGGCGAAGCCTTTTATGAAGGAAAGATGCAACCTTTTTTAGGAAAGCTTACGGCTATTGAGTGGAGCAACATGTTATATAAACATTTAGATCATCACTTAAGACAATTTGGAGTTTAAAACAGAAATCATGCGAATCCAATTTTCTATTTTCTTCCTTTCCCTCTCCCTTTTTGTAAATGCACAACTTTCTACAATTGAAAAAAAGATTGTGCAATCGGTAAATGACCAATACAAACAAACCATCCAGCTTCTCAAAGAATCGGTTGATATTAATAGTGGAACTTTTAATAGTAAAGGAGTAAAGGCAGTAGGCGCAATCTATGCAAAAGAATTGCGCGCATTGGGTTTTACCGTGGAGTGGATCAGTCTTCCCGACTCATTACAACGTGCCGGTCATTTAGTAGCATATCGTAAAGGAACAAAAGGAAAAAAATTATTCTTGATTGGACACTTGGATACGGTATTTGAGCCCGATATGCCGGCTAATCCATTCACTTGGTTAAATGATAGCACCGCAACAGGCCAGGGAGTTAATGACATGAAAGGCGGTGATGTGTTGATTATTGCCGCATTAAAAGCGATGCATCAACAGGGATTATTGGACAACACTTCCGTTACTGTTTACATGACAGGCGATGAAGAAAATGCCGGTGATCCACGATCTGTTTCACGCGCGGATTTTATTGATCGTGCTAAAC
>CAYFLE010000290.1:0-1711 GCA_964343645.1 uncultured Chitinophaga sp.
CAGAGGACTTTGGCTACTACGCACAACAAATTCCTGCCTGTTTTTTTAGGTTAGGTACTCGCAATCAAGAAAAAGGAATCACACATGGTGTACACACTTCGCGATTTAATATTGATGAAGCAGCAATAGAAAACGGAATGAGTATGATGGCTTGGTTGGCGATTTCAGTTGACCCCCACTAATTTGACTTACCTTTACCTCTTCAATCTAATTGAGCATGGCTAGTGACCTACGAAAACAGCAAGCCCTGGAATATCACGCGAAAGGAAGACCAGGCAAAATCGAAGTAGTCCCCACCAAAGAAGCGAAAACACAACGTGATTTATCGCTTGCCTATTCTCCCGGCGTTGCCGCACCCTGCTTAGAGATAGCCGCTAATCCGGAAGATGTGTACAAATACACCGCCAAAGGAAATCTGGTGGCGGTAATCAGCAACGGTACTGCCGTACTGGGTCTTGGTGATATTGGACCAGAAGCAGGAAAGCCTGTCATGGAAGGAAAAGGAGTCTTGTTTAAAATTTTCGCCGATATCGATGTATTTGATATAGAGATCAACGAAAAAGACCCCGCGAAATTTGTGGAGATAGTCAAAGCCTTAGAGCCCACATTTGGCGGAATCAATTTAGAAGACATCAAAGCACCTGAATGCTTCTACATCGAAAAACGCTTGAAAGAAGAAATGCGCATTCCGCTGATGCATGATGATCAGCATGGAACAGCCATTATTAGCGCTGCCGCTTTGTTGAATGCTTGCGAATTACAAAAGAAAAAAATTGAAAAATTAAAATTCGTAGTAAGTGGTGCAGGTGCTGCGGCAGTGGCATGTATGAAATTATATGTCGCCCTTGGCGCACGCAAAGAAAATTTCTATGTCTATGACAGTAAAGGATTGGTGCACGAAAGTCGCAATGACTTAGATGAGTTGAAAAAAGAATTTTTAGCAAAGGGAAAAAATATGTCGCTGGCCGAAGCACTGAAAGATGCAGATGTTTTCATTGGACTCAGCAAAGGCGGTATTCTTAGCAAAGAGATGATTAAGAGCATGGCAAAGAATCCGATTGTCTTTGCGATGGCTAACCCAGATCCAGAAATTAGTTGGGAAGATGCAACGGAAGCCAGAAAGGATATCATTATGGCAACCGGACGAAGTGATTATCCAAATCAAGTGAACAATGTATTAGGTTTCCCCTACATTTTTAGAGGCGCATTGGATGTGCGTGCCAGCAAAATCAATGAGGCCATGAAGTTGGCGGCTGTGAAAGCATTAGCTGAGTTAACAAAATCGCCAGTTCCAGACATTGTAAACATGGCTTACAACGAAACAACGATCAGTTTTGGCCCCAATTATATCATTCCAAAACCGCTGGATCCTCGTTTGCTAGCCACCGTTGCGCCCGCTGTAGCAAAAGCAGCGATTGAAAGTGGTGTGGCAAAAGCCCCCATTCAAGATTGGGATCGCTATGTGCAAGAATTGAATAAACGTCTTGGCTTAGATAATCAAGTAATGCGTGCCATTGGAGGTAAAGCCAGAAGCAATCCTAAACGAATTGTTTTTTCAGAAGCAGACAATCCTAAAGTATTAAAAGCCGCACAAATTGTATTTGATGAAGGAATTGGATTCCCCATTTTATTGGGCGATGAAAATAAAATCAAAAAGATCGCGGAGGAAAATGCAGTTGATATTGAAGGGCTTCCCATTTTTGACCCTCGC
>CAYFLE010000291.1:0-1695 GCA_964343645.1 uncultured Chitinophaga sp.
AAAGTCTGTACGTAATGGACAGATCTTATTATTCATTATTGAAGTGGCTGTGTTAATCGCTATCATCATGGGCTGTATTTTGCTAGTACAAGGAGTACGCAAAGTGCCTGTGAATTACGCGAAGCAAATTGTTGGGAATCGCCAGTTCGGGGGTGCTCGTCAATTTTTACCAATTAAAGTTAATAGTGCGGGTGTAATGCCAATCATTTTTGCACAGGCTATCATTTTCATCCCAACTATATTTGAAGCAGAATAACGGATTTATCCCAGGTGTAAAGCCAGGTCAACCCACTGCTGACTATATTGGAGCTATCATGGATCGCATCACGCTTCCAGGAGCCTTATTACTGGCCTTAGTTGGAATATTGCCTGGTATCGCTCAATTATTGGGAATTACACAACAGTTTTCAACGTTTTTTGGAGGTACCTCCTTGCTTATCATGGTAGGGGTGATTTTGGATACCTTACAACAAATAGAAACACAGTTGCTCATGCGTCAATATGATGGATTGATGAAGAGTGGTCGAATCCAAGGACGCCAAACTGCTGCGCCAGGAGATATGTAAATTTTTTGTTTTGTGAAATTGAAACCCGGCTGATTCATCGGCCGGGTTTATTTTTTAAAGATATTTGCTGCATGATTGTAAAGACGGCCGACGAAATTGAATTGATGCGACAAAGTGCGTTGTTGGTGAGTAATACCTTGGCGATGATAGCGGGAGAATTACAACCCGGTGTCGATACACTTTCCTTAGACAAACTTATACGAGAATTTATAGGCGACCATAAAGCGGTTCCTTCTTTTTTGAATTATCATGGCTACCCATTTAGTTCTTGTATTTCTGTCAATGATGTGGTGGTACATGGCTTTCCTACCAAAAAAGAACTGCGAGAAAAAGATATTATTTCTATCGACGTAGGAGTGATTTTAAATGAGTGGCATGGTGACCACGCCTATACGTTTGCCATTGGAGAAATTGCTGACTCAGTTGCACAATTGATTCGTGTCACGAAGGAGTCGCTGTATAAAGGAATTGAGAAAGCGGTGGCAGGAAATAGAGTGGGCGATATTTCAAATGCTATCCAAGAACATACTGAAAAAGCGCAGGGATATGGAGTAGTGAGAGAACTAGTGGGACATGGGTTAGGAAAAAATTTACATGAGGATCCACAAGTGCCCAATTATGGAAAGAGAGGAAGTGGTCCCAAGTTAAAAGAGGGGGTTGTATTGGCCATAGAACCCATGATTAACCTCGGAAAAAAAGAAGTGTATACCGATAAAGATGGTTGGACGGTTCGTACCAAAGATGGATTAGTGTCGGTACATTTTGAGCATGATGTCTGCGTTCAAAAAAATCAGCCGCTTATATTATCCGATTATTCGCCTATAGAAAAAGCGGAGCGTCTAAATAGAAACCTAACACCTTCTGCCCCCGTTCAATTAGCCACCCTTTAATGGCTGTGGAAAATCGCCCATATGATTTGATTGTAATTGGCGGTGGAGCCGCAGGAATTTTTGCCGCTATTAATACGGCTCGACTGCAGCCAACCTGGAAAATAATAGTCTTAGAAAAAACCGGCAAACTCCTTGCTAAAGTTAAAGTGAGTGGTGGAGGACGGTGTAATGTGACGCATGCTTGTTTTGACAAAAAACAACTTCCATCTTATTATCCACGCGGGGAATTCGTTGTAAAA
>CAYFLE010000292.1:0-1682 GCA_964343645.1 uncultured Chitinophaga sp.
ACCCTTAACTGACCTCGAACTTCATAAAACTCATCGAGCATCCATGTAACACCCAACCCTGGAAGCGTAAATGCATGAGTTACACCTAACTCAACAAGAGTACTAACAACAGCGTGCTTAGTTGGTTTTCCTGCGTATCGATTTTCAGTCATAAGATAGTGAAAATTAATAATCTACATTAATAATACAAACGTTTGCATTTTTTAAAAAATTCACGTTTTCCCTAGTAAGTAATGGACTTACATAAAAGATGAAATAAATATTACAATCGTTTGCATGAATGACATATCAAATAACTATGCCGGCCAGCCTATTTGATGTTGCTCAAGCCGTTGGCGTCTCTATTAGCACTGTTTCGCGAGCGCTCAATCACCCCGATATGGTTGATGAAAAAACTCGCCTACGCATTCAATTGGCTGTAAAAATGATGGGGTATGTGCCTCAAGGGGCAGGCAGAACTCTTGTTTCTGGGGAGACTTTCACAATTGGGGCCATTATTTCCCAAATTGGTGCTTCAGCTTTTGCAAAAACTATTGAAGCACTGCGGACTCAGCTTAGCAAAGCAGGATATACCCTGCTTCTGGCACAGCCAACCGAAGGAAACGTTTCCTCGATAGAGCCCCTACGCGTCTTGATTGAACGAGGAGTAGATGCTGTCGTCCTATTAGGAGGAGGCGGAAAATACCTAGATGATTGGAAATATTTATTAGAGAAAAATAATATTCCTCTTGTAAATATATGGGCAGATTCTAGCGAAGGCAACTCAGGAGATATTGGGTTTGATAACTATTTAGCGGGGCAAACCGCAGTTAACCATCTTCTATCCCTTGGGCACTTAAGGTTTGCCCTAATCAGCGGCACAATAGAAGGAAACCAACGTGCCTCAAGAAGATATTTGGGA
Source organism: uncultured Chitinophaga sp. (assembly GCA_964343645.1). Taxonomy (GTDB): domain Bacteria; phylum Bacteroidota; class Bacteroidia; order Chitinophagales; family Chitinophagaceae; genus JJ008. The sequence goes on from CAYFLE010000292.1 coordinate 902, forward strand.
ATTTTAGAAACCATTGCCAGTAATGGCGGTCAATTAATGAGAAATAACATCAAAGAGGCCGACTATACATTTCATGCTGGTTACGATGCTACGCTCGAATTATTAAAATCTCGTCCTGATTTTACAGCGTTGATATGCGGAAATGACTACTTAGCTCTAGGCGCTATTACTGCATTACGCGAACGAGGGCTGGAGGTTCCTAAGTCAATATCTGTTATAGGTTTTAATAACAGCGAATTTTCACCCTTTATTAATCCGCCACTAACAACCGTATCATTTCCGTCTGCTGAAATTGGCATACACGCGGCTGAAATACTCGTTAACTTATCTAGAAAAAAAATTGCAATCCCTAAGTCACTGATACTTCCTACTCAACTAATAATCCGCGAATCCTGCAAAGAATTAAATAACTATAAGCTTTGATTAGTATTTTTGAATTAACCTGGGCATTGAAATTTAATTTCTAAAAAGCCCGTCAAGATCAAAAGATATATGAAAAGTCACAACGCACCATTGATAAGTAAAGCAAGATATCGATTGTTCATTGAGTGCGAATGCAATCTCTAATCATTACTTAAATTAACTCTCAAAACACAAAACCCCCACCAATTACTAGTGAGGGTTTAGATTTCTGGTGGGCCCACCAGGACTTGAACCTGGGACCAAAGGATTCCGGTTTGTGTTAGTTTCCCAACTCCCTGGACTATGCCTTCACCGTATTCATTGCTGAACTTAGGTGGGTGCCGTCTAGTCTCTACACCTTCAAAGCGATTTATCGCTA
>CAYFLE010000293.1:0-1682 GCA_964343645.1 uncultured Chitinophaga sp.
TGATACGCATAGTCATCATTATGGTGATTTAGATACGCATCCTGAGTCAATCGCTACTAACAGCCAGGGGATTACGACTATTGTCATTGGGCAGGATGGGGAAAGTGAAACCATGGATTCAATTCGTTCTTTTTTAAAAAGAAAACCTGTCGCAGTCAATATAGCAACATATACCGGGCACAGCACATTACGAGAAAAAGTATTGGGACTTTCTAATTTAAATAGGCCTGCTACGCTGGCAGAGCAGCATCGTATGCAAACTATGCTAGCTGCTGAAATGAAAAAAGGATCGTTGGGGTTGTCTACAGGATTGGAGTATGAAGCGGCATTTTTTTCTAGTACCGATGAGGTAGTGGCACTTGCAAAAACAGCCGCGCGTTACAAGGGTCGATATACTAGCCATATTCGAAGTGAGGATGTTACACTCGATGAAGCCGTTAACGAATTACTTTATATAGGTAAAGTAACAGGGATGCCAATCCAATTTTCTCATATTAAAATTGGATTGAAAGATAAATGGGGTCAATCATCCTCCATTCTCAAACGATTAGATAGTGCTCGCAGCGCAGGTATTCGTATAACCGCTGATGTATATCCCTATGATTTTTGGAGTTCAACGTTAAAAGTATTATTTCCTGATAAAAACTATGCTAGCATAGCGAGTGCTCAATTTGCCACAGAACATCTCTTTGATCCTCGTCAATCTGTGTTGGTGCGATATGCGCCAGAAATAGCCTATGTAGGAAAAACGCTCTCCGCTATTGCACAAACTAGATCAACCAATGAATCCAGTACTTTAATAGAGCTGATTCGATTGGCTAATTTATTTCGAGCTGATCATCCTAATTTTTCAGGAGGGGTAGAGGCAATTGCAGCAAAGGCCATGTCAGCGGAGGACGTGCATCAATTTGTCGGATGGGATCAGGCAAACCTTTGTTCAGACGGACGGGCTGGAGGGCATCCTCGTGGATATGGGGCATTTACGAAAATGCTTCGTGTGTATGTTCGGGAAAGAAAACAACTTACGTTGGAACAGGCCATCTATAAAATGACCGCCTTGGGTGCAGAGCATGCGGGAATAAAAAAGCGTGGAATGATTGCCCCTGGTTACTATGCAGACCTTGTTTTATTAGACCCATTGACGGTTGCTGATCAAGCTGATTTAGCCAATGCTACCTCCTTATCCATTGGTATTCAATCAGTTTGGATTAATGGACGTATGACTTATTCAGGTACAAGTGGTCCTTTAGCTGCCCGTTCAGGAATTCTTCTCCCCAGATAAATAAACACTACCTTTAGGTCACAAATATTGTTGCTTATGAAAAAGCTCATTTTTGGTTTGATGGCCCTAGTATTTACTCTTACCATCAACGCGCAAAATCAGTCAAGCTGTAGTTCATTATTTGCTTATACTTTAAATGGGAATACAGTTTCTTATATACCTGCCGTACTTGGCGACTCTGGTTTATCTAGACACTTATGGTATTTAGGTGATGGACGTGTGAGTGATATGCGCACTCCCGTTATTACTTATGCTCAATGTGGTACTTATACTGTCAAACATGTTTTTAAAGTGTTGAATGCAGCAGGGGTTGTATTGTGCGCTGATTCAACAACTCTTCCTGTCGTCATTCCTTGTCAACAGTGGTGCGAGCTGACTGCTAATTTTAATTTTAGTGTAC
>CAYFLE010000294.1:0-1675 GCA_964343645.1 uncultured Chitinophaga sp.
CGTGTGTACGTAGAACCCCTAATCACAACAGGAAAGGACAATACAACGCACCAGCGTCGTGTGGTATTTGGTTACCTACAGGACAAGGAAGCGGTTAAAGAACTTTTTGGAGCGGTGGCTGAAAAAGTAGCGGGTCGTCCGGGTGGTTATACACGTATTCTCAAATTGAGAAATCGTGTGGGTGACAATGCGGATGTATCCATGATCGAGCTTGTTGATTTCAATGACATCTACAAAAAAGGTGGCGAAGACAAATCAGCTGCTAAGAAAACACGTCGTTCGGGTAGTCGTAAAAAGGCTGCAGACAAAACGACTGAAGCAACACCTGCTGCGGCTCCAGCTACTGAAGCAGCTGAAGGGGCTAGCAACGATTAATCCTTTACTAATTGAATGTATGATAAATGCTCTCCCTCGCGGAGAGCATTTTTTTGCCCTCTCAATCAGTTAAATTTGCAACACAATCCCTGGCTATGAGAAAAGTATCCGTTGGTCTTGTACAAATGAGCTGTGTAGCGGATAAAGCTACCAACCTGACAAAGGCAATTGCTGGTATTGAAGAAGCTGCCGCAAAAGGTGCCCAAATTGTTTGTTTGCAGGAATTATTTACCTCACTTTATTTCTGCGATGTAGAAGCGTATGAAAATTTTTTGTTGGCTGAATCAATACCAGGTCCTTCCACAGAAAAAATTCAAGCCGTAGCCAAAGCAAAAGGAGTAGTGGTGATTGCTTCTTTATTTGAAAAAAGAGCAGAAGGGCTCTATCACAATACAACGGCGGTGATTGATGCCGATGGTACTTATTTAGGAAAGTATCGTAAAATGCACATCCCTGATGATCCTGCGTATTATGAAAAGTTTTATTTCACACCAGGTGATTTAGGGTATAAAGTATTTCAAACCAAATTTGCTAAAATTGGTGTGCTCATTTGTTGGGATCAATGGTATCCCGAAGCTGCACGTATTACCTCATTAATGGGGGCAGAAATTTTATTTTATCCGACCGCCATTGGTTGGGCTACTTCGCAGGATGCGGCCACCAATACCGAACAATATGGGGCTTGGCAAACGATCCAACGTAGTCATGCAGTGGCTAATGGGGTGCATGTAGTTAGTGTTAACCGCGTGGGTCTAGAGCAAAATGGAGCTATGCAATTTTGGGGAGGATCCTTTGTTTCTAACCCATTAGGTACCATCTTATGGCAAGGCACACATGATCAGGAAGAAATCAAGGTGGTTGATATCGATCTTTCTAAAACGGATCATTACCGTACTCACTGGCCTTTTTTAAGAGATCGTCGAATTGATTCTTATGACCCCATCACTAAGCGATATGTTGATGAATCCTGATCGTATTACTCCTCGAGAGCAAGGTTATTGTTTCCCTGCTGAATTTGCTCCGCATGTGGCAACCTGGTTAAGCTGGCCGCATAAGGAAGCATCCTGGCCTGGAAAAATTCACACCATCTTTCCTTCCTATGCAAAATTTATTAAGGAGCTCGTAAAAGGGGAAGAGGTAAAAATCAATGTCGCGAATAAGGCCATGCAAGAATTTGCGATTCAAATTTTGGAAAAAGAACAGGTGGATTTGAGTCGCGTTCATTTTTTTATGCATCCGACCAATGATGCGTGGTGTCGGGATCATGGTCCTGCGTTTTTGATTAATCCTACGGCTACTC
>CAYFLE010000295.1:0-1671 GCA_964343645.1 uncultured Chitinophaga sp.
AAGCGCCTCCAGAAAAAGCATCAATTAATCCAAGGATACCTGTTTGATTTTGGGCTGAAGTGGCCAGTTTCAATGGATCGATTCCTGGCAATGCTATGTGTGCACCTATCCGGTAAATAGTAACCATTAACAACGTGAAAAGAATCTTATCACGTAGCTCCTCGATGCTCCAGATGTTGCGAAATGTTTGAAAAAATTTCTTCACGATTAATAACTGATTTAGAACAACTAAATTTAAGCAACGATTTCGACAGTACCGCCAGCTGCTTCAATAGCAGACTTAGCTTTTTCGCTGATCGCGTTTACGCGAAAGCTATACTTTCCTTTGATTTCCCCGTTTCCGAGTACTTTAACACGATCAGTTTGGCTGATTAACCCGTTAATGTAAAGGTTCTCTAACGTGAACTCAGTCAGGTTATACTTAGTTGCCAACTGCTCGATCTGGCCTAAATTGAAAACAGTGTATGAAATGCGGTGAGGATTCTTAAATCCACGCTTCGGAACACGACGTTGGATAGGCATCTGACCCCCTTCGTGAGCCATTTTGTTTTTAAAACCCGTACGGCTCTGCGCCCCTTTTGTACCTTTTGTAGAAGTACCTCCATGACCGGATCCGTCTCCGCGTCCAATACGTTTTGTTTTGTGAACAGCGCCTTTTGCAGGCTTCAAGTGATGTAGTTTCATGGCTTTTATTATTTACTCATCGCCCCGAAAGCATTTTTTGACGGGGCTCGCATTAAAAAATGAAGAGGACTACCCTCTCAATTACTTGGCATCTTCAATTTTCACCAAATGGTTGACTTTGCGAACCATTCCCAATACTTGAGGAGTGGCTTCCAACTCACGTGATGAATTAGTCTTGTTTAGTCCCAACGCCTGCAAGGTCAATTTTTGACGCTCCGGTCTATCGATAGGACTTTTTACAAGTGTTACTTTTATTTTTTTCATGGTCAATTTCTTTTAACCGTTAAAAACTTTTTTCAATCCCATCGTACGCGTTTTAGCCACTTGTACGGGTTCACGCAATAAAGCCAATGCTTTGAAAGTAGCTTTTACTACGTTGTGAGGATTTGCAGATCCTAAAGATTTTGCCAATACGTCTGTTACACCAGCACTTTCTAATACCGCGCGCATAGAACCTCCGGCAATCACTCCAGTACCATGTGCAGCAGGCTTAATTAAAACTTTAGCAGCACCTTCCTTCGCTAACTGATCATGAGGAACAGTACCTTTCATGATAGGAACTTTAATCAAATTCTTTTTAGCGTCTTCAATTCCCTTGGTAATTGCTTCTTGCACTTCTTTTGCTTTTCCAAGACCGTGTCCTACCACACCGCTTCCGTTACCAACAACAACTAAGGCAGAAAAACTAAAAGCACGACCACCTTTGGTAGTTTTTACCACACGATTGATTGCAACTACCTTATCCTTCAATTCCAGGTCTCCGGCTTTTACTCTGTTCAAATTGGGCTTTGACATGTATGCGTTTTTTGTAATGTTTAAATTTTATTAAAACTGCAGTCCTGCTTCGCGTGCGCCGTCTGCAACAGACTTCACACGACCATGATACAAATAACCGCCTCTGTCGAAAATAACCGTGGTGATTCCAAGTGCACTCGCTTTGCGTGCAATGGCCGCACCGACCAATTTACTTTTTTCAGACTTAGTTCC
>CAYFLE010000296.1:0-1659 GCA_964343645.1 uncultured Chitinophaga sp.
ACCTATATCAGCAAGTTAAGTGGCGGAGAAAAAAGAAGACTGCATCTGTTATCTATCTTATTCAAAAATCCAAATTTTTTAATTTTGGATGAACCTACGAATGATCTAGACCTACCCACCTTGACTGTGTTAGAAAATTTTCTTTTAGAGTTCGGTGGATGTTTACTGATTGTATCGCACGATCGCTATTTTATGGATCGATTAGTAGACCATCTCTTTGTTTTCAAAGGAGAGGGGGTGATTCAAGACTATCCGGGAAACTATTCGCAATACCGAGTAGAAGTGCAAGCAGCAGATGAGATAGAAAAAGGAAAGAGAGAAGAGGCCGATCAAAAAATGGAGCCAAAAATAGCATCTACCAATAAAATCAGTTACAAAGAAAAAAGAGAATTTGAATTATTGGAAAAAGAAATAGAGGATCTTTCAAAAGCTAAGATCACATATACCAACCAATTAAGCCAAAGTGAGCTGTCCTATGAAGAGTTACAAAAAATAGCGACAGATCTAGAAAGAACAATACAACTGTTGGATCAAAAAGAACTTCGCTGGCTCGAACTCAGTGAAAAATTCAATTAATTATTCCTCGAGGTAGTCTAAATCCTTGTGGAATGTTTCTTTCGTAAAAGCCGCTGCTAATAGGGTAAGAAACATGATGATAATAGCGGTATAAATACCTGCATCTACATAGCCAATAGTCGGCTGGCCTTCAAACCATTTAAATAATGGCAGGATAAATACGGCCAACATTCCCCGTACCATATTGGGAATAGTGGTTGCAGCAGTGGCACGAAGATTGGTGCCAAATTGCTCGGCCCCCATCGTAACAAAAATGGCCCAGAAGCCAGTCCCAAACCCTAATCCTGCACAAATCCAATACAAACGAGTGGCGGTGCTATCCCATAATAAAGTAAAGAATGCAACCATAAAGAAAATCGTGATCCCATAAAAAATAAATAAGGCCTTTTTCCGACTTTGCAGGTATTGACTCAATAACCCAATTAAAATATCACCAATGGAAATGGCTGCATAGGCAAACATGATGGCTTTTCCTGGATCAATCTTTTCCGTGATACCAAACTCTCGAGCAAAGTCATTTGAAAAGGTGATTAAAATTCCAATGACAAACCAAGTAGGCAACCCAATAAGTATACCAAAAATATATCTGCGCAATCGTTCCCCACTGGTAAAGAAAGATAGAAAATTACCTCGCTCAACCTGTTTACTCTTTACTTGGTTATATAAACCAGACTCAAAAACAGAAATGCGTAATAACAATAAAAGTATGCCGAGTCCGCCTCCAATGAAATAACAAATGCGCCAATCAAATTGCTGTTTCATGAAATAGGCTAACACGGCACCAGTCAACCCAATACCCGCAACCAATGACGTAGCCAATCCCCTTTTTTCTTTAGGAACTATTTCTGAAACAAGTGTGATCCCCGCTCCTAATTCTCCCGCTAAACCTAGTCCTGCAATAAATCGAATCCATTTGTATTGCTCCACGGTTTCAACCAATCCATTTGCAATATTCGCCAGCGAGTATAAAATGATTGAGCCAAACAAAACGCTCAATCTTCCTCTTTTATCACCAATGACCCCTGAAATAATTCCTCCCAATAATAGCCCCCACATTTGCCATTGCAAAATCAATTCTCCACT
>CAYFLE010000297.1:0-1646 GCA_964343645.1 uncultured Chitinophaga sp.
ATCTCTTCATGGTGAACAACACCTCATCTGTAATATCTTTTGGATGTGAAGTTGAAAATCGTACCAACAGGTAGGGAGAAATTTGAGCTACTTTCTCTAACAAATTTGCAAAAGTGACGCTGGTGGCAGTGGATTCGCCAGTGGTGTAATAGTAAGAGTCCACATTCTGGCCTAGTAGTGTTACTTCCCGATAGCCCTTTTCAAATAAGTCTTTGCATTCAGCTAGGATGCTATCGATAGATCTACTTCTTTCTCTTCCTCTGGTAAAGGGTACCACACAAAATGAACACATGTTATTACAGCCTCGCATGATACTCACAAATGCGCTTACTCCATTGCTATCTAATCGTACGGGTGCAATGTCAGCATAGGTTTCCTCTCGGCTTAATAAGACATTGACTGCTTTTTGCCCACCTGAAGCTTCCATGACAAGCGAGGGGAGCGAACGATAGGCGTCGGGGCCCACAACAATATCAACCAGTTTTTCTTCTTCCAAAAATTTAGATTTCAAACGTTCGGCCATGCAACCTAATACGCCTATCAACAGTTGCTTATTTTGTTTCTTTAAGGATTTAAATTCAGTCAATCTTTTGCGAACTGTTTGTTCTGCTTTTTCTCGAATTGAACACGTATTAATAAAAATTAAATCGGCCTCTTCGATATTTCTGGTTGGACCAAAGCCATCCCCTTGGAGAATTGAAGCAACTACTTCGCTGTCAGCAAAATTCATTTGACAGCCATAGCTTTCGATATAAAAATGGCGACTATAGGTATTGGTCGACGCTTGAATTGGGGCAAAGGCTTCACCTTGCCTGGATTCGTCATGTGTTTTATCTACTAAAAGCTCTTCCATGTTCAATACTTGCGGACCGCAAATATACCAACAGGAATTTGAATATGACAGGTTGTCATTCTGCTTTAACATTTTCTGCGCGTGAACAAGTTATATTTGACGTCTAAACAGCTGGTTTGAAGCACTTTTTGCTATATGTGTTCATTTTTGGAATTGGCTTTACCGTTGCTGGTCAAAGCAAAGGGTTTAGTGGCGCCCTGACGGGGAACGTAATTGATGGAAAAGAAAAAGCGATTGAAGGCTCCACGGTTACCCTCATCAAGCTGGGAGATTCCTCAATTAAGTTTCGAACTACCACCGATCACTTGGGTGAGTTTAGGCTTTCAAATATTACTCGCGAGGGCCACTATTCCTTAGTAATTACTTATGTAGGTAAAACCGGTTATCGACTTGACAGTGTGTATTTTAGAGCGGAACGATTCGATTTTAATATTCCTGATATAGTATTGAAAGACAGTAGTTTGATCGAGTTAAGTCAAGTAATTATTTATGCTGAAAAGCCGTTGATTGAATCGAAGGAAGGCAATCTAACGTATAATGTTACTGAGTCCGCTACTGCTGCTGGCTCCACGGCCAGTGAGCTTTTAACCCAAGTGCCCTTAGTCGCAAAAGATGCAGATGGAAAAATTACGGTTAGAGGGAAAGAGCCACGCATATTAATTGATGATAAGCCGGTAGAGCTAAATCTTCAGCAATTGCAAGATCTCTTGGAATCAATGTCGGGAAGTTCGATTGAAAAAATTGAAGTAATGACCAATCCGCCTCCTCAATATGCCAATGAACAAGGGGGTGT
>CAYFLE010000298.1:0-1629 GCA_964343645.1 uncultured Chitinophaga sp.
CACCGGTTCCATCATAGGGGCTAGTAGTTTTACCAGTGGTAAACGTATAGTTGCCGGAGAGGGTGAATGCACCCTTGCTCCAGCGTAATTCTGTTTCAAATCCTTGATCTTGTTGCTTGCTTACATTTAAATATCCACCTGCAAAACTGGTTGGATCATAGGTGTAAATGATTGTTTGCTTGCTATTGCGATTGAACGCTACTAATCGTCCTCGTAAATTTCTCGATGCAGTAAAATCAAATCCGAGTTCTTGGATTAATCCTTTTTCTGGAGTTAAGGAATCATTACCGGAATACGGATCAAATAATTGATAGAGGGTGGGTGTTTTAAAAGCAGAGTAAACATTTCCAAATACACGTAGTTGTTGAGAGAATCGATAAGCTGGATTAAAAGTGAAAGTGGCATTGTTGCCATATTCACTATGTTGATTGATGCGTCCCCCCATTTCTACTGAGAGATTATTTTTTTTATAGACGGCAGAACCAAATCCACTGAGCTGAGCCATCCAGGCATTAAGGGTTGGACTGGTGTATGGGCCCCAGGTTCCAATGGAATAATAATCTTGCGTAGTACTGTTGTGACGAAAATCAATACCTGCTAATAATTCCCAATTTGAAAGGAGCTTGCTTGCATTGATCTCTGCAAAATGCGTGCGTCCGATATAATTGCTTTTTGAAAAAGTCGCAAAAGTGTTGCTTATGTACGAAGAGTCGTCTAAATAATTTCTTTCTACCCAATTGTATTGATAGGAGACGGATAACGTTTGGCCGGCTTTGTTTTTTTTCCAACTGGCATTGACCTGACGATTGCTATTGGTAGCTACAAAATCTTTTTCATCTTCAAAGGCAGCGGCATCTAAATCTGTTTTGTAACGGCTATTGAGGATGCCTGCAGTAAGAATCGAGTGTGCGCCAGTTTTATAACCTACTTGAGCACGCGCGGTGCTTTGTTGGTATTGATCCTTATCAAAATCAAGTGTGCCCAATGTATCTGCTGCCGCTGAAAATCCACGTGCACGTATAGTAGAAAATTGGGTGAGATAGGTTAGCTTATTCATTCGTCCACTAATGCCCGCACTACTGCGAAGTGTATTAAAACTACCTCCTGCAATGGATGCATTGATAGAAGGTTTAGAGGATTGGGCAGCAACTTTTCTGGAAATAATATTCACCACACCCGCTACGGCATCTGATCCATACAACGTAGAATGGCCGCCTTTTAAAATCTCAATGCGTTCAATCTGATCAATGCTGAGTAAGTTGATGTCAAAATAATTGCTGATCACAGAGGGGTCATTCACGGGAATACCATCCAAAAGAATCAAAACATTTCCAGCAGATGCACCACGAATGCTAATAGTTTGGTTGCTGCCGAGATTATTATTGGCACCGGGAACAGTCACTCCCGCAATTTGATTGAGTAATTCTCCAATGGAACGACCGCCACTTTGACGAAGCTGTTCTCGGTTAATTACGGAAACCACTTTCGCAGTTTCGGATTGTTTCTTTTCATACTTGTTGGCGGTGACTACCACTTCTTGTAAAAAACTAGTGTCCTGTTGGGCACAAAGTGCGCTGCTCATGAACAGAGCAGTCAGCACGAAAAGTTGTTTTTGCATATTGCAAAATT
>CAYFLE010000299.1:0-1625 GCA_964343645.1 uncultured Chitinophaga sp.
ATACCACACATGCGTTGCATACAATTCAACACGAGCCGTTCGCATTGCAAAATGGCAGGCACAAAGGACTCTACTTCAAAAGCAATTTGACCCTTTTCCATTGGTTGCCCATCCTTTAAAAAGGGAGTAAACACGACCTCCGGATCTTTAAACTGAAATATTTTTTCAGCAACTTCCATCCCGGCTAACACACCTGCTTCTTTGATCTTTAATACCGCTTTTCCTCTAGCGGTAGCAGGAATACAGGCCAATGTACTATGATCTCCTTCGCCAATATCTTCTTGTAAGGCCGACTCAATCAACTGTTTTAATGCATCCTGATTCATGGGTGGATAGAAGGGTTCAATCCATGGTTTGAATACGCAATTCACGCACCAATTCCTTTCCTCCCTTCCCTCGTAAAAAAACATTCACCCGAAAGTTCATATTGGTTGTTTTTAGTGTGCCAATCGCATAAGAACCGGAAGGAGAGTTTCCTTTGTGTTTTAATTCAAACGCAGCAACCGGATTAGCCGCAAAAAACTTGGTCAATTGAGACTGTGATTGTGATTTGGAACTCACCCCCGTCAAATCCGGTAAGGTCAATTCCACAGTTTCTTCAAACCGTAAAACCAAATTAGGTGCATTACCTGTTTTTAACGCGGCTAACACTGCCTCCAACGCATCCTGCCGACGACCCGCCGCAGCCAATTGAATGACGGCCAGCAGTGCGAGTGGAAGCATCCAATAAAAAAGACGATAATTTTTCATTCCAACTAAGTTACAAAAAATAAAAGCCCCGAAAATTGAACGTAAATTTACCACTCAATACTCGGATATGAATTCGCAAAAAGCAATGTTGATCATCATGGATGGCTGGGGAATTGGACAGGTGCCTGCTTCGGATGCCATTCGTGCGGCCAATACCCCCTTTACCGATAGTCTTTATCAAAAATATCCTCATACTACGTTAGTGACCTGCGGAGAAGCGGTTGGATTGCCAGATGGCCAAATGGGAAACTCCGAAGTGGGTCATTTGAATTTAGGCGCTGGTCGTATTGTGTATCAAGAATTACAACGGATTAATGTGGCGATTCGCGATGGCGCTTTTCAACAAAACAAAACATTACAGGCAGCACTTGATTTTGCTCATACACAAAAAAAAGCATTGCATTTAATTGGCTTGGTCAGTGATGGGGGCGTGCATTCGCATTTGAATCATGTGAAAGCATTGATTGATTGCTGCACAGAAAAAAAACTAGCGCAAGTCTATATCCACGCATTCACCGATGGCAGAGATTGTGATCCTAAAAGTGGACTTTCATTTATCAAAGACCTTGATCAGTATCTAGAAGGCCGCACAGGAAAAATTGCTTCTATCAGTGGTCGTTATTATGCCATGGACCGAGATAATCGGTGGGAACGTATCAAACTCGCCTATGATGCGTTAGTCAATGGAAAAGGCCAAACCACCACCAATGCGGTACAGGCCATTGAAGAAAGTTATCGCGCAAACATTACCGATGAATTTATTCAGCCGACGGTGGTTGTCAATGAAAACGGAGCTCCTCTTGCTACCATTCAAAATGGAGATGTGGTGATCTGTTTTAATTCTCGCACGGATCGTTGTCGAGAAATCACGCAAG
>CAYFLE010000300.1:0-1620 GCA_964343645.1 uncultured Chitinophaga sp.
GGCCTCTTGGATGGCTTGGTGTACTTTTTTCATAGCCAATTTGATCATATCGGCCGCTGTTCCTTGAATAGGAGAATTAATCGCATTGCGTTCGGCAAAACCACGCACTGTAAAATTGGAGGAATTAATATCGCGTAACCAACGCTTCCGTCCCAATAATGTTTCCACATACCCCTTTTCCTTTGCAAAACGAATCGTGTCATCCATATACTGCTGTATGCCTGGAAACTCACGTTTATAATTTGCAATAATTTCTTTCGCCTCTGTTCGAGAGATCCCTAAGTTATCAGCTAATCCAAATGCTCCCTGCCCATAGATAATCCCAAAATTGACACTCTTTGCTTTGTAACGCATTTCCTTGGTTACCTCGGACTCTGCTACATTATACACCCGTGCTGCAGTAGCCGTATGAATATCTTTTCCGTCTTTAAATGCTTGACACATATTCGCATCTCCACTGATTGCTGCCACAATACGTAATTCAATTTGTGAATAGTCAGCAGACAATAACACGTGATTCTTATCGCGCGGAATAAACGCTTTTCTGATTTCACGACCCTTTTCGGTACGAACCGGAATGTTTTGCAAATTAGGATTGTTACTGGCTAAGCGACCCGTCACGGCTACTGCTTGACCATACGTAGTATGAACGCGACCAGTTTTAGGATTAATCAACGCAGGCAATGCATCCACATACGTTGACTTTAATTTAGTCAGCTGACGATAGGTCAAAATATCATCTGCTATTTCATGACCCTTTGCGGCCAGCTTTAATAATACGTCTTCACCGGTTTGATATTGACCTGTTTTTGTTTTTTTAGCAGCAGGATCTAATTGTAGTTTATCAAACAACACTTCTCCCAATTGTTTGGGGGAAGCCAAATTAAAGTGTACGCCCGCTTTTTTATAAACATTTTTTTCTGCCCGATCCGCTTCCTTCTCCAGCTCCACTGAATACTCATTTAAAAAGTTGACATCCACATTGATTCCTTCATACTCCATGTCAGTCAACACTTTTACCAAAGGAGTTTCCACTTCCCTAAATACACGCTCTACTTCTTTCTTTTTTAGTAATGGAACAAAACAGTTTTTTAATTGTAAGGTGATATCAGCATCTTCTCCGGCATACTCTTTCACTTTTTCTACCTCCACCTCGCGCATAGTCAGCTGCCCTTTCCCTTTTTTACCTATCAATTCCTCAATAGAAACGGGTTCATATCCCAGAAATTTTTCACTGAGTAAATCCATACTTCTTTTTCCCTCCGGCTCAATTACATAATGCGCTAACATAGTATCAAACAAACCACCAGCAATTTCAACGCCCGCCCATTTCAATACCAATAAATCATATTTACAGTTTTGCCCAATCCAAGTAATAGTAGGATCTGCAAATAATGACTGAAAAGAAGCGAGAATTTTTTTTGTTGCAGCGGCATCTTCCGGACAAGGAACGTACCACGCTTCACCAGGCTTAACCGAAAAACTAAGTCCTACTAAGGATGCTTGATTTGCATCGAGTCCGGTAGTCTCAGTGTCAAAACAAATTTCTTTATGCTTCTTTAATGTTTTCACTAAATCCTCAATAGCAGCATCTCCTTCTACTAATAGGTAATGATGAGG
>CAYFLE010000301.1:0-1618 GCA_964343645.1 uncultured Chitinophaga sp.
TCACAAACCACTGCACTTGCGGGCGCCACCACTGAATCCTTACGCAATATCGAGTTGGTAAAAAGTTTAGGGCTCACCAAACAAGAGGTTGATCGCTTGAATCGGAATACGTTTAAAATATTAGGACTGGAATTAACAAAAGTCAAAAAAATAAGAAGCATTAGTTTTTTACAGGGAACCTTTGTGAACACCTTACGCCAAGTCATCTTATTCATGCTTATGGTGCTCATTTTTAGACACGAGATGAATGCCGGTGAATTAGTGACGATGCAAATTTTTTCCTTTTTTGTTTTTGGTCCACTGCAAGAAATAGGTAATATCATTTTAACCTATCGGGAAGCGCAAACATCCTTAGAGAACTTTAATCAACTCATGGAAAAAGAGCCCGAAAAAGTTCCCGAATCTCCTGCCACACTAGGTAATATCGAATCACTAGAGTTTGAAAAGGTGGGCTTCCAGCATCCTACTGCTCGACAAAAAGCACTGAACGGTATTAGTTTTGAAGTAAAAACAGGCGAAACCATCGCATTTGTGGGGCCTTCTGGATCTGGTAAAACAACCATGATGAAATTACTTGTGGGCCTATACCGACCGGAGAGTGGCCGGATCCTTTACAATGGGATAGATGAGAACAGTATCAATTTTGAAGACCTCAGAAATCAAATTGGATTTGTGACACAAGACACCCAATTATTTTCAGGAACAATTCGCGAGAATCTATTCTTTGTAAATCCAACGGCCACAGAAGAAGAATTAAAAGATGTATTAAAAAAAGCAGCCTGTGAAAATTTATTGAATCGCGCTGACAATGGATTAGATACCATGATTGGCGAAGGCGGTCTTAAATTATCAGGTGGCGAAAAACAACGCCTTTCGATTGCTCGTGCCTTGCTTCGTAATCCCAAATTATTATTGTTCGATGAAGCTACTTCCGCATTAGACTCTATTACAGAGGAGGAAATTTCCTTAACGATGCGTGATATCTCTAAGTCTGGTAAACAAATCACTATCCTGATTGCACACCGACTCTCAACTATTTTACACGCCGATCGAATTTATGTATTGGAAAAAGGAGAAATTGTTGAAACCGGAAGACATGATCAACTATTACAAGAAAAAGGATTGTATTATGCCATGTGGCGACAGCAAATTGGTGAAAGAAAGCAGGGGCAGGAATAGGTCTAATCACGTTCCCATCGGAGCGGAACGATTAATCGAATAGAGAAGTTTCTTCCTTTATTAAAAACACCCCACTGACCTGTCAGCACATTTTCAGGGGTGTATTTTAATCGACTAGTATGTGACTGCCATGCCTTATCACCTAAGTTAGTAACAGCCAAATGTAATGTTGCTTTGGTTTTTTTAGTTCGATCAACCATGGAAAAACCCAACCCTGCATCCAAGAGCAAATAAGCTGGCGTTCGTGTTTCGGTTGAAAACCCGGTAAAAAATCGATCCTGTGCGAATGTTTGTTGGGCGACCAATTTTATGTACAGCTTTCTAATAGCACCCCAGCCCTTTTCAAAATCCCCTCTTATCTCACTATTCCATCGGGGAGCAGGTAATAATGGTAGTTGATTACTACCGGGCACTGCTGGGTCGATAGCACGATCAAATT
>CAYFLE010000302.1:0-1604 GCA_964343645.1 uncultured Chitinophaga sp.
GATTGGTATTACAATATCGATTGATATTTTCTTGATTGCAATAATATTTTTTTGATGAGAAAGTGCCTGCAACCCATTGCCAACTCAGTGCATTACTTGCTAGATCCCCATCTAATAAATGGTAATAAAGCCATTGCGCAGGTTGTTTCCAATGTGATTTAGCTAGGTTACAAATCACAGAGGAAGTGTACATCCTTAAATGATTGTGTAAATAGCCAGTTTGATACAAGGATTGAATTCCTTGGTCAATGGCTTCAATGCCAGTGGCCCCCTTGATAATAGCAGTTGGGATTTTAGCAGTTCGAATAGAATCCCGGGAAACACGGATATCGTCAAAAATTTCATCTCCCAATTGTTGCCATACACGTTGGTAATAGTCTCGCCAAGCTAATTCTTGTATCAATCGAATTACTTGATGGGAGGGATATCCCTTAGATAAAATTGATTTAGCGATTGCGCTGGTTGAGACAACGCCTCTAGAAATGTAGGGAGACAAATAGGTTACACTTCCGTCAAGGTAATTACGACTAGTTCCATACGCAACAGGATCAATCTGTTGGATTCTTTTTTTGATTAGAGATATGTCTGTCGTAAAGTTCATCTATATCCTAGAACAACTAATTTGTTATTTAGTTCTGTCCAGTTGCTTCAAAAAGGCGTTTGCCACCCTAAAAATTCTTTCTTTTTTGATGGGGTCCATTTTATCCAATGTTTTCAGGAGCATGCCCAATCGGGGGTTGCTCGAGAAAAACTTCCGCTGTTTGTCCATAAAACGCCAGAAAAGTCCATCCCAAACTTCTGTCCAACTGGCTTGCAAATCTTTATCAAGCGTCAGTATCTTTTTCTTATCCCAATCGCCCATTTTGAGTAAATAATTACTGCCACTGATATAGGGTTTGGTAGTCATTATTCCTCCATCGGCAAATTGAGTCATCCCATATACATTGGGAACCATCACCCAATCATAACTATCAATATACCACTCCATAAACCATTGGTAAACTTGGTTGGGGTCAAATTCACAGAGAAGCATAAAATTGCCCAGCACCATGAGCCGTTCTATATGATGGGTATAGGCGTGTTTTTTTAATTGTGAAATCGCATGATCGATGGGTACAATGCCTGTGGTGCCCTCCCAAAAAGAAGCAGGTATTTTTCTGTTGAACCCCCAATAGTTTCGGGTACGTTGTTTATTACCTTCTCGTTCATACACAGCTCGGATAAATTCCCTCCAGCCAATAATTTGACGAATAAATCCTTCGGTTGAGTTTAGTGGAATCTTTTTTTTGGCAGCTACTTCCAATGTCAAGGCTACTACTTGTTCAGGCAAAAGCAAGCCACTATTGATGAGGGGGCTTAACAAGGAGTGATGTAACCAGGGATGTTGTGTAGACATAGCGTCTTCATATGGGCCAAAATCTTGAAATCTCTTTTGAAGAAAATCTTTTAACCAACTTAAGGCGTCGTTATGATTGATTGGGTAAATGAAATATTCAGTTTCGCCAGGGTTGGTAGAAAAATTCTTTTTTACGTACTGTTGCGCTTCTTTAATGAATGAACAAACGGGTGTAGTAGGTAAAACCGGGGGCGTTTGATTGGCGGGA
>CAYFLE010000303.1:0-1601 GCA_964343645.1 uncultured Chitinophaga sp.
AAATCATCGCTTCGCTCACTAAAGGTAAATAAATTTCAAAGAGATTTTTTAAACCACGGGTGTATCGTCGTCTTATTACTTCAGTTTCAATGTGATGCCCTCCCTCTTTCACACGTCTTGCTACACGATCAATGGCCATGTCAACCGACTCCAACCAGAAAAATAACAGCGTAACCTGATACCCTAAAGCTTGAGCAAACAGAATCGTTTCACGATAGGATCGTGCAGCTAATGTAGTTTCAAAAGCGAATGTTTCCCGTTCGAGAATTCGTGCATTGATTTGCTCTATCATTTGTCGTCCCGCTTCAAATGCTACTTTTTCAACTTCACCCGGCGCAAGTTCACGAGCAATTTCATCTGCATTAATGAATACTTTACAATTCAAAATAGAAGGAAGTAATGAAAATGAGGCGGTTGTTTTGCCAGCGCCATTACATCCGGCAATGATGTATAAGGTTGGATTCACTAATACAAAAATAATATCCTGCCTCGCCAAATACAAGTGCTATTTAGCAAAAGCCAAAAAACATTGAAAGCTTCAATTAGATTGATTTATATCAATCCCCATTCAGATAAGTAGCTGGATAAATCACAAAGTGCATATTTTTAACAATCAGAATCAATAACTATGTTTCATTACTGGGCATATGGTATGTGTGTGGCATCGGAAATTGAATTACCCGAACTCCTCCCGATTGAAATACAAACACCCGATTGTATAGTGAAAGTAGGACCTACCCCTGCAAAATTGGAAGGGAAAGATGTCATTGATAAAGGCCATATTCAAATTAGTCCTTCCCAGTTTTTATTGGATCTTCCCAATTGCAGGTATTACGCCAAAGAGGGAAACGAAATTACGCTGGAAATAAAAGACGCCGCTGATGAAAAGTCGTTACGTCTTTTCTTACTAACGAATGGACTTGCCGCTATTTTACATCAACGAAACAAAGTATTGCTACACGCAGGGGCTATCCAAACGGATAAAGGACTCATTGTTATTTGTGGCGCATCCGGTGCGGGCAAGTCCACTACCCTACACTATCTAAAGCAAAACGGCTATCAAGTATTTGCGGATGACGTTTTAGTTTTAGATGAAGGTAATAATGATACCATCAATGCCTATGCCTCCTATCCCATTCTTAAATTATGGGACGATAGCATTGAAAAATTGGGGATTGATACTATCTCAGAAGAACAAAAACTGCGCGAGCACGTAGCCAAATATCGATTCAGCATTAAAGAAAATTTTAGCACAAAGGCTGAACCGATTTATGCCATATTTCAATTACAAAAAAATGAAGAAGTCCAGTGGCCAACTATAACCACATTAAGTGGTTTCAACGCGTTCACCGCCGTTCATTTGCAGCTATACCGCACGGCGCAATTAAATACGGCCGAAAAAAATAAAAGAAGCTTTGCCGTCATAAGTAAAATCATTGAAAAAACACCCATCTATCAAATTACAAGACCTAGTATTACCAATACACTAGAAGCCATTAAGAATTTAATTGAGAGCCGAATCGACCATTAATTACATAGTCTTCTAAGTCGGGTCGATACCCCGTTATAAAATAGTCGCCTGCTTTTAACCAAGCATGCCC
>CAYFLE010000304.1:0-1575 GCA_964343645.1 uncultured Chitinophaga sp.
GTGTTAGTAGTTGAAGCGCTCTGATTAGCAGTTATACAAAATTTTGGCACTGCTCCCCCTGAAGCCTTCATATCCTCACAGCCGCGGACTATTTCCTCACGCATCATATCGCAACTATTTTGAACATTACAGGGCGGATGAGTTGCTGCTGAAGCCTGTAAACACTGCTTTACAAGTTCATTTGCTTTAGCAATGCCGATCTCTTGACTACATTGAGCGGCCCAAACTTCGCAGTTGAGAAAAAGAGATGCCCAACAAAAAATTATAGCCAATTTAATAAGCTTTGACATTTTTTCGTCCTTAGAGATTTGTTCTAATCACTTACTTAATTCGAACCAATTCAAAATTGTTATTGAAAAAGCTTTTTGAGATCTTCTTGTGAAGCGGATCCAGCCTCGAAATCTGCCTTACCCTCTGTGAGTACATGATTTATGTAAGCTTGTAAGACAAGGCCACTCTTTACGGATACATTGTATCCTTCCTCATATTTACCTTTGTTTCGTTGGATACGGCCACTAGTTGATCCATCATCATTTATTGAAAAAATAATCTCAGTTGATGCCTTGGCATCAATTTTTTGTCCCTCAGGGGGACAATCTGCAATGGGAAAACATTCAAGTCTTACATCAAGTTTGCGTCGTATTTTCTTATCGTGAGCAACCTTTGAGTTCGTCACGAGTTTCATCAGTGCTTTCTGCGTTTTTTCTAATTCCTCAGTTTACATCAACGAATTTGAACCTGAATATCAGCGTCCCAGTATCAGATACGATTGGCTCAATCCAAAATTCTCCAGTCTCAGGCGTACCAGGTATATAGTATGGCACCTTTGGATAGATCTCAGACATTTTCCGTGCAGTTAGATTTAAGTCAGCATCATCGGGCTTTATAGGCGTAGAGTATGTGTTTGCGAGTGTATTCGCTTTTTCGTCATAAGCTTTTTTTAGTTCAATTATTCGTTCATTTACGGAGTTAATTGTTTCATTCAAAATCGAGCTATCCCCACCAGACTGTAGCATCTTCTTTTGTTCGTCTATTACCCTATTGAGAATCGCAATTTGCCCTTTTACATCAACAGCCTCTGACTTTAATTGAATAATAACTCCATTATTCACGGTTTGATTGATCGTATTATTCACTGTCTGATTTGTAGTTACTGTCGTATTGGACTCATTTGGAACAACTATGATTTTCGGTTGTTTGACGGGATATCGAGCGACATAGCGATCGAAAATCCATCCCGAATACATTCTGTTTGATCGATTATATTTTACGTTTAACCAATGACCTGAAGTCGAGGCAACGCAAACTCGATCATCAGAAAATAACCTATCCGCCTCTTCTTGCAGGCCTGCTGGGCCATTTGGACGTCTACGAACACTTAAATAATTGTCACCATTTGGATCAAGCCCTATGATACTTCCAAGATAAAGGCAGGATTGGTCGGTTTCATCTATTACAGTTTGCTGAGCATTTGCTGTAGAAGCTATGCTGAGGACCAATAAAGCTATCCCGCCCAACCATCTTCTCATGGCTAACCCCAATCTTTGCGTTTCCTTTTTTGATGAGATAACGCAC
>CAYFLE010000305.1:0-1573 GCA_964343645.1 uncultured Chitinophaga sp.
GGTTTAGCGGGGATATTTACATTCAATACACTGTGCTTATCCAACTTGGTTTGAAGCATCATTTCTACCACTTCTTTTACATAATGACGGGCTCCCGAAAAATCGGCCTCAATACTAAAGTCCAATAACGAAAAACCAGCCGAAGGAATATTTTCAATAGCTGCCTCTACGGCTGCTGACATGGTACCTGAGTAAATAACATTGATACTATGATTAGCACCATGATTGATGCCGCTTAAGCAGAGGTCTGGTTTGCGATGTAGTACTTTATCTACTGCCAATTTAACGCAGTCCACTGGGGTGCCCGAGCAAGAATAAGATTCAATGCCCTCAAAATGATGTGTTTTATGGAGACGGAGGGGCTCGCCAATTGTAATTGCATGTCCCATTCCCGATTGCGGTTTATCTGGGGCAACCACTACAATTTTTCCAATGTCTTTAACTGCTTCTACCAAATTCTTGATACCGGGGGCTCCGATGCCATCGTCATTCGTGATGAGAATAACCGGTTGTTTTTTCTTACTCATGGGGTGTAAAACTCCATTTTTTTTGGCCTTAACCCAAGATTGTCGCTAAAAAATTTGGAAAATCTAAAAATATTAGTATTTTGCAACTAAATAAATTAGATTCGTATGGCTTTCTCCAATCAAAATCTAAAGTATCTCCGTAAGCAAAGGGGCTGGACCCAAGAAGAATTTGCTAACCGACTCAACATCAAACGCTCTTTGTTAGGGGCCTATGAGGAGGAGCGTGCGGAACCTCGTTTTGAAGTTTTAGAGGCGGTGTGTGATCTTTTTAAGATGACTATGGATGACTTGTTGCGTAAAGATTTAAGTGATCAAAAAGGAAGTTACCTCAATGCTCGTCGTACACTCAAAATGTTATCAGGTCCCGCTGAAATTCCTTTTGTACCGGTGAAAGCAGCTGCTGGCTATTTGGCTGGATACGCAGATCCAGAATTTATCGATGAACTGAACACATTTACCCTACCTATGTTGACGGGTGGAAATTATCGGGCCTTTGAAATTATTGGGGATTCAATGTTACCTACACCCAGTGGATCTGTTATTGTGGGAGAAAAAGTGAATGATTTGGAAGAAATGAAAAATGATACACCTTGTATTGTGGTTTCCCGAAATGAAGGCATCGTCTATAAAAGGGTACAAAAAAATATTAAACAGCGAGATAAATTAACCTTGGTGAGTGATAATCCTGTTTTTCATCCCTATACTGTAAACGCCGAAGAGGTGATTGAAATGTGGCAAGCTCAAGTGGTGATTTCAAAAGCTAACACACAAAACAGATGGGATATGAATCAGCTGGCTAGTGTTGTTTCAGATCTTCAACAGCAGGTTTCTAGTTTGAAGAAAAAAATGAATTAAGGAAGTAGTCGTAGTGTACCGTCTTGCCACTTCAGAAAGTAAAGCTTTTTATTTTCGAAATATTGAACCTGTTTGCTCTCATCCAAAACGGGTTGAATTTCTATTTGTCTGAATAAATCAAATTCTTTCGAGGTTAATTGTGAGCTGATTCCATTGCCATAACGAAGTAGTAATTGGGCAAATCGCCAGAC
>CAYFLE010000306.1:0-1551 GCA_964343645.1 uncultured Chitinophaga sp.
ACGCTAACCTGTTTATGATATTAATTGGATTTTTAAATTATCAATTGTGATATATATCATCACTTATAGTAAAAGCAGTGATTACTTTTACTGAAATAGGATAACATGGCAAATATTGTTGTATTAGGAGCAGGCATTGCTGGTCATACGGCTGCAGCATATCTTCAAAGAGGACTTAATAAAAACGAGCATAAAATTACCGTGATCTCTCCTACTCCAACTTATCAATGGATTCCATCCAATATTTGGGTGGGTGTGGGTAGAATGACCCCTGAAGAAATTAAATTTGATTTAAGACCATTGTATAAAAAATGGGGGATTGAATTTATTCAAGCGAAGGCACAAAGTTTTTACCCTGAAGGTGATGAGCATACAAATACTGGATTTGTTGAAGTTGAATATACCAACGAAGAAAATAAAGGTGAAAAAATAAAAGTGGCTTACGATTATTTAATTAATGCTACTGGACCAAAATTAAACTTTGAAGCAACAGAAGGTTTAATTCCCGGAAATGGGAATATCGCATCAGTTTGTACTTTTGGACATGCCAGTCATGCATGGGAATTATTCCAAGAAAAATTGGACAAAATGAAAAATGGCGAAAAACAAATTTTTGTCATTGGGACAGGCCATCCCACTGCAACCTGTCAGGGTGCTGCCTTTGAATATATTTTAAATGTTGATTTTGAAATTAAAAGAAGAGGATTAGAAAAACAAGCCCAAGTCATATGGATCACAAATGAATACGAATTAGGTGACTTTGGAATGGGTGGTGCATTTATTCCAATAGGTGGATTTATTTCAAATACTAAGTTGTTTGCAGAATCCTATTTTGTTGAAAGAAACATTACCTGGATTAAAAGAGCAGGTGTGAAAAAATTAGACGATCATACAATTTATTACGAAAATTTAGATGGAGAATATTTAGAACAACCTTATGATTTTGCGATGCTCATTCCAGGATTTGCAGGCCATGGATTTAAAGCCTATGATAAAACAGGTAAAGACATTTCAGATAAATTATTTGCACTAAGTGGACTTATGAAAGTAGATGCCGACTATACTCCAAAACCATTTGAACAATGGACAATAAAAGATTGGCCTGAAACTTATCAAAATCCAAGTTACCCAAACATCTTTGCTCCAGGTATCGCATTTGCACCTCCTCACTCTATATCAAAACCCATGACGAGTAAAAATGGTACGCCCATTTTTGCATCTGCCCCAAGAACAGGAATGCCTTCTGGCATTATGGGAAAAGTCACAGCAGACAATATTATTCACTGGATTAAAACAGGAGATCCAAATATGAAGCATAAGGCATCAATGGGTCGAATGGGTGCCGCATGTATTGTTTCAGCGGGTTATGGCATGAGTAAAGGAACTGCTGCTACAATGACAGTAAGCCCTGTTGTTCCTGATTGGGAAAAATTTCCAGATTGGGGAAGAGACATTAAAACCACTATGGGCGAGCCTGGCTTAGCGGGACATTGGTTAAAGTGGTTAATGCATTATATGTTTTTATATAAGGCCAAAGGGAAACCATTCTGG
>CAYFLE010000307.1:0-293 GCA_964343645.1 uncultured Chitinophaga sp.
GCCCAATTTAAGTGAAGAGAGTCTTTCAGATTTTATACAGACGCATGAATCCGTACAGTCTTCTACTCCCATCGTTGCATCAACCGATAAAAAAGAATTAGCACAATTAGTCAAAGACATTAGCAACGAAGAATTAAGTAGCTTCCTCAACGAAATCCCCACTGACAACCCATGAAAAATATAATCATCATCCTATTTCTACTGGGGGGACTTTTTCAAACATTACTGGCACAACCCCCTTTAGGTGAACGTATTCCTGAAAAAATGAATTTGTTTATTCAAAAAAGAATGCA
>CAYFLE010000307.1:364-1545 GCA_964343645.1 uncultured Chitinophaga sp.
CTTATCAGGAAAAGAACGGGAAGCTTTCGGTCCTTTATTTGCTAAATATCAAAAAGAATTTCAGCAAACACTAAGAAAAAATCGAGAAGACCGTTTATTAAGTCGTCAACAGATTATTGAATTACAAATTAAATATCGCAAAGAGTTTGCACTCATTGTGGGAGAGATGCGTGTGTTAGAAATTTACGACTTACAAGAAGATTTCATTCGTGCGCTCCGTGACATTCAACACGAGCGTATGATGAATAGAAAAGGACCCGGACGAAAAGGACCACCCCCGCCCCCCAGAGACTTTTAAGGTGTAGTTGTAAAAGTAAAAGTTGGATGCTTCACGTCATGATAAAATAAAAACGTCCAACCTTCTTGTTCCCCCTGCTTCCACCATTGTTGCCGGAGTTCCATCGCGCGCTTTCCGTCAAAATCATATTTCGCTACAAAACGATGGCGCATTTGCTGAAGCTGCGGCGCTTCATCACCTCCATAAAAAATATTTTGACCGGCTTCACGAATCCAAATAGCCTGATGAAATTTTGAGTGCCCACTGGTCAACTGGCATTCAATATATTCATCAATAATAGTAGCCCCTTTCAACACGTGAGTCTTTTCATAAGTAGACAACCAAGTAACAATAGAAGAAATATAGGAACTACCAGGATGGGATAGCGCATGATGTAATTCTGCGTCTTGAACATAATAAGTAGCAGAAGGAAAAGCGGGAGAAAAGCTTTCGCCTACTTGATTGATAATACCGCCAATATGATCCTTATGTAAATGCGACAAAATCACTTTGGTTACTTGTTCCGGTTTAATTCCAGCCGCTGATAAGTTTGCTTGCAATTGGGATACAGTTCCCTTTAAAAAACCCAAACCTGCATCTAATAAAATAATATCGCGAGCAGTGATCACCACAAAAGGCTGAATCTCTACTAACAAACTACCGGGAGGGCGTTGTTGAATAGAATCACTGGTAGCATCAAAAGGAACAAATTTTTTAGAGTGATCAACCGTGAACCAACCTTCTGACAGTGGAATAATTTTCATACGACAAAGGTAGGATCAGCGGAGCACCATTTGTCGATCTGCATCTAGTCGCACCAAAATAGCTAATAAGATAGTAAAGGTTAGAAGCGCGGTACCTCCGTAACTAATAAAGGGAAGTGGAATACCAATGACAGGGGCCA
>CAYFLE010000308.1:0-683 GCA_964343645.1 uncultured Chitinophaga sp.
TGCTCATAATTGAGTTCTACACCAATTTGTTTGTAATAGTTGTAAAAAATGCTGTTCAATACATGTATCCGTTCCATCGGTGTCAGGTAATTGTTCAGCTCAAGCCATATATTTCTGCGAAGTTTTTCAATTTCCTGTAAAACAGAAGTAGATTGAATATTTGGGTAATGATACTTTGCAACCAGTAAAGAACCACTCAATAAATCACCGCCCCGTTTTTTCCAATCTGTAAACTCTTCACATAAATCGGTGAAGTACAAACGATGTATGAGCTGCTCTATTCTCTCTTGTAATTTATTATCTGTAGAGGTTTCCCAGAGATGTTCGAGATTGGGAATGATGGCTTTGCCGAATGACACAATTCGGCTACTGACCGTATCATACACTTCATCATCCGGATCATCTATGAGATGTAACAATGCTTTTATTTCGGTGCTTTCTTGCATGAGTACAAGATCATGCTAAAATATAACATGCAGAAATTAAATTTTCCACAGTTGAGTATAACTTTTTTAAAGCCCTGTATAGTTATGTGGCGTAATGGAGAGCAATTCTTTTTTTACTGATGCGGAGATGTTTAATTTTTCTATGAATTGCTTGATATTTTTCTTATTGATTTTTTTAACATCAGTTAAAATCATATCATAATCAGCAAATTCAGGTTCGGCAAAACTACAATAAGT
>CAYFLE010000308.1:693-1542 GCA_964343645.1 uncultured Chitinophaga sp.
CCTCTGAATCTCTATCCCACCTTCCATCTTCATCCCCTATCCAGATTAAACACCACCGCATCCTAAGCCATCTACAACACACTTTCAAGAAACATGAAAATTTTTTGGGGAGGAGACTGGAGGCGTCTCGTTCACATCGAACCTCGAGACCCTTCAAACGGGCCTAGGATCGACGATCGGGATCAGGCTGGTACCTACCCATTACCCGACGTCCGATCGTTGAATCTGAGCGATTCTGACGCGTTTTAGAGCATGTCGCGTATTTGCCTGTCCCTTTCCCGGCCCAATCGGAATCTCAGCTGCCTGGGAGCGGGGTAGTCTTAGAATGTACTAATCCCTTTCTTTTATTTTCGTAGATAATTTTCTCTTCTTAGAATTGTCTGAATGGCTTCTGCAACAACATTCCAGTTGGCTTCCAGATCTTCGTGTATACGTTGAGGTTGTAGTACCAATTTGCCAAAACCTTTTTCAAGCGATTGCATCGCAATTATCGTATGTGCAACGGGCACGCCAATATTTCTAATGACCGTGCTGTCAGTTAAATCCCTTTGTAAACGGGATACCGGTAGTTTTTGAGACAAAAACTCAAATGATGCATTGGCAAGTCCCAGATTTCCCTCTGCATTTTCAAAATCAATGGGATTGACCTTATGCGGCATAGCACTGCTGCCGGTTTCATTTGCATTTACCTTTTGACCGAAGTAATCCATGCTGATATATGTCCAGATATCCCTGCACAAATCAATAAGTATGGTATTGATTCGCTTCATGGCATCAAACTGTGCAGCCAAATGATCGTAATGCTCAATTTGTGTGGTGTATTGCTGACGAATTAGACCAAACTTTTTC
>CAYFLE010000309.1:0-1525 GCA_964343645.1 uncultured Chitinophaga sp.
GCTAAAAAATACAATTGTATTGTTGCGTGTGATAATACATTCGCCACTCCATTTTTACAACAACCTTTTACCTTGGGAGCTGATTTTATTGTACACTCCACCACAAAATTTTTAAATGGACACGGCACGGCAATTGGCGGCGTTCTAATTGGTAAAGATGTGGAGAGAATGCGGGGTCCTATTTATAAATTTCATAAAACCACTGGTGCTAATTCCAATGCTTTTGATTCCTTTTTATTAGTGCAAGGCATGAAAACATTAGAAGTAAGAATGGAGAAACATTGTTCAAATGCCGAACAAGTAGCGCGTTTTTTAGAAAGTCATAAACAGGTAAAAAAAGTGAATTACGCAGGATTAAAAAGTCATCCGGACCATGCCATTGCTGCCAAACAAATGCGACATCCTGGTGCGTTGCTGAGTTTTGAAGTAGCCGGTGGATTGCAAGGCGGTATTGATTTTATGAATAAACTAAACTTCTGTACACGTGCTGTTTCATTGGGCACCTGCGACACGCTGTTATCGCATCCTGCGTCTATGACACATTTCAGTGTTCCAAAAGAAGAAAAAGAAAAATACGGCATTACCGAAGGACTCATTCGCATGCACGTAGGGATTGAAACAGTAGCTGACATTATGGAGGATTTGGATCAGGCATTAAACGCGTAAGGAATGAGCGTACAAATTAGAAAAGCCCGTCCAGCAGATTGCCCTCGTTTATTGGAGTTAATAAAAGAACTAGCGCTTTATGAAAAAGCGCCGCAGGAAGTAACGGTCACACTTGCTCATTTTGAAAAAAGTGGATTTGGAGAAAATCCAGTGTGGTGGGCATTTGTTGCCGAAGACGAAAGCGGCATCCAGGGCTTTGCTTTATTTTATATTCGTTATTCAACTTGGAAAGGACAAACCCTATACCTGGAAGATATTATTGTTACAGAAAGTCGCAGAGGCCAGGGAATTGGTGCAAAATTATTTGAACAGATTTTGGCAGAAGCCAAAGAAAGAAAACTAGTACGCGTTGTGTGGCAAGTGTTGGAATGGAATGAGCCAGCCATTCATTTTTATAAGAAATACAAGGCCTCATTAGATCCCGAATGGATTAACGGCGCCATTGAAATAAAGCTTTAAGCGACCCCCTCTACTTGTGCTTCTTTATAAATTTTCTGCACTAATCCTTGAAGCACTTTACCGGGCCCCACTTCCGTAAATTGTGTAGCACCGTCTGCCACCATAGCCTGTACACTCTGTGTCCATTTTACAGGACCCGTCAATTGATTGATCAGATTTGTTTTTATTTCCTGCGGATCGATTACTGCTTTGGCAACTACGTTTTGATAGACCGGACAGGAAGGTGTTTGAAAATTAGCTTGCTCTATAGCTCCACGTAATTCATCCTCCGCAGCTTTCATCAATGGAGAATGAAAGGCACCTCCCACAGGTAAAACCAGTGCGCGCTTGGCACCTGCTTCTTTAAGTGCGGCACAAGCGAGTTCAATTCCTTTTACCGATCCACTAATCACTAATTGGC
>CAYFLE010000310.1:0-1510 GCA_964343645.1 uncultured Chitinophaga sp.
GCAGAGTGAAAACGACTAGCACTAATGATAATTTTCTCATGAGGTTGATTTTGGAAGATGAAATATACAAAAAAGGAAGTATCATGCGCAAAATCATCATTATTTATTAAATCAAACATGATGATTATCAATGAATTGGTTATTGTGCAACTGTAATAGAGTTATTTCTACAGCTTATTTAGTCAAAGAGTGTATATTCAATATCCCAAAATTGAATGGGAGCATCAACAACTATTCGATAGAACCAATGAACCTGTTTAGAAATTTATTAAAAAAAGAGAATTGCAGTTTCCAAAGAAGGTGCAACATTTATGTGCGCACTTTTCCACAAACTCATTTTTTAATAAAATGTAAAGACGAGGATGCGCAGTTTCATATTAAAGAATCATTTACTGGGCTTTGGGAAAAAACAATTTCTTTGAAAGACGAACAACATTTATCCATTGACACCTTTGTGACTAACCATAGAGGATATCAAAAAATAACCTGTCACATTACTGTTGAAGTACTTGGAAGTTGCAACAATACCTTGCACTTGTTTAACGAGTCATATACTATTTCCAATAATATGGAGGATTGGAAATGGGTGAAGCACCAGTTTGAAATCCCTGTTGCAATGGAAGCTGCCATGCAAATCATCTCTGCATAAAAAAGCCTTAGCGATTGCCAAGGCTTTTTAGTTGTCGGGAGGACAGGATTCGAACCTGCGACCCCCTGGTCCCAAACCAGGTATTCTACCGGGCTGAACTACCTCCCGCCATCCTTTACAGGAAGGGGTGCAAATATAGGAATTACTGCCTTATTCTCAGGGTGATTTGTCGGAAAATAATTGAGGTATGCCATTCTGACAAAACAAAGCAGAATGGAACAGAACTTGACAAGGATGAGTAAACTTAAAACCAAGTCCTATGATGAAGGAAAAAGGCACGATTTCAATTAACACCGAGAACATTTTCCCCATTATTAAGAAGTTCTTGTATTCAGACCATGAGATTTTTTTACGGGAATTAGTCAGTAATGCCATTGATGCGACCCAAAAAATTAAAAGACTGAGTTCGCTTGGCCAATATAACAAAGAGCTGGGCGACCTAACCATCAAAGTAAGTATCAATAAAAAGAAAAAAACAATCACCATTTCGGATGCAGGTCTAGGAATGACCGCAGAGGAGTTAAAAAAATACATCAATCAAGTCGCTTTCTCTGGTGCCACAGAGTTTATGGAAAAATTTAAGGAGGCGAAAGATGCTAATGAAATCATTGGCCGATTTGGACTGGGTTTTTATTCAGCATTTATGGTTTCTGAGAAGGTGGAGATCCAAACTCTTTCTTATCAAGAAGGAGCTGAACCAGCTCGTTGGACTTGTGATGGCAGCACTGAATTTGAAATAAGTGCAGGTAAAAGAGAATCAAGAGGGACAGATATTATCCTATATGTAAATGAGGAGTCAGCTGAGTTTCTAGAAGACAACCGCATCCAGCAAATACTAGATAAATATGGCAAGTTTCTCCC
>CAYFLE010000311.1:0-1503 GCA_964343645.1 uncultured Chitinophaga sp.
AGCGCATTCGCGCGTATTAGCTTACCTTAATTCAAAGCATTTGGCTGTTCAAATCGCTTACTTTTTAGTAAAATGGTTAGATCAAATACTTAATTGATCCTAGTGAATAATCATCAATTTAGTCAAATAAAAAAACTTGCTCCTCACTATATTTGGTGGAAACCTGTTGATGAGGTCATGCTTAACCCTCAAAACTTAATTGCTCAAATTATGAACATTGGAGATTATGAAGATGTTCAATTGGTAGCAAATTTACTTGGGGACGAAATTTTGAAAGACACCCTTTTAAAAGCTCGCGCCGGACAGTTTTCTGCTCGCTCATGGCATTACTGGCATTATCGACTCGGATTATTGCTTGCTGGAGAGCGAATACCAGAGCTTCCAAAGCGTGTTCTTCAATGAGGAATAGTTTTCAACCACATTTCGAGATATTGCCTCCCGCTCAGTTGTTGCTTTGGAAAGAGCTTAATCCAGTAAATAACTTAGGCTTTGTACTTTATGGTGGCACTGCTTTAGCTTTACGCTTGGGGCATCGAGTGTCAATTGATTTTGATTTTTTCACAGAAAAAAACTTAGATCGTGAAGAAATTAAAAAAACTTTTTCTTTCATGGACTCAGCAATAGTTATTCAAGATGAAGCTAATGCTTTTTCCGTCTTTGTTTCGTATCCAAACTTGGATCCCTCAAAGGTGAAGGTATCTTTTTTTGGAAAAATTGGTTTTGGTCGCGTAGGCGTACCAACATACTCTGAGGATGGTGTCATGCAAGTGGCATCCCTTGATGATTTGATGGCAACTAAGTTAAAAGTGATTCTTCAACGCGCAGAAGCAAAAGATTATCTTGATATTGCAGCAATGCTGGCAAATGGCGTTAGTTTAGCTAAAGGTCTCTCAAGTGCGCGACTTATATTCGGATCGCATTTCCAGCCCAGCGAAAGTTTGAAGGCCTTGACATTTTTTGAGGATGGAGACTTACAAAGTTTGCCAATTTCTAAAAAAGAGTTATTAATTGAGCATGCAAGTGCTGTTCGAGATTTACCGCAGGTTAGTATTGAATCAAAAGTTTTGACTGCTTAAGCCGTATTTAAATCCCAGCGCGGTTGAATATCAAACGCCCCTAAATTTTTATTCACCGGATTGATTTGCAATAGTCGTAAGGCTCCGGCAAAAGCAATCATGACCCCATTGTCGGTGCATAACTCGATCGGCGGATAGTAAACATTACATCCTCGATCTTTTGCCATTTGTGTGAGCTTTTCTCGTAATTGGATATTGGCACCAACTCCACCGGCAACTACCAAATCGCGGCAATTCAATTCTTCCAGAGCTTTGATTGCTTTATAACTTAAGACTTCAATCACCGATTGCACAAATGCATGTGCAAGATTAGCCTTAAAAGCTTCATCCTCCGAATTATTCGCTTGTGCTTTTTTCACTTGGTGTAGCACTGCAGTTTTAAGACCTGAGAAGGAGAAGTCAAAATCGCCTGAGTGCATCATCGGGC
>CAYFLE010000312.1:0-1503 GCA_964343645.1 uncultured Chitinophaga sp.
CAAATTTAACTTTTTTATATGCAAACATTTTTTAGCCTTAAAAATCTCATATCTTTTTTAGAAAAATCATAAAGTCATATATATGACTTTTTAACATAACTTGAAGGTATCAATTAAATTGATCAAATACATTTTTTTCGTGAAATCAATTGGTTATATAGCCTGTTATTGTTCTTATCAGAATAAACCCTAGTATTGTTAGGCGTAATTCTTCAGGCTACCATCAATTTATAAATAATGATTGAATCCATTTCCCTGCATCGCCTTAGATTGCCACTAACAACCCCATACAAATTGGCGTTTGGTGACGTTCGTCATTTCGACACAATTTTGACTGTTGTTGAGGGAAAAAATGGCTCAATTGGTTTGGGAGAGGCCACAATATTAACCGGCTATACAGATGAAACGATTGACGATAGTTGGGTGCTTATAGGAGATCTCGCTGGTCAGTTGATGAATAAAACATCTGATCAAGCCAATCAATTATTAATTTCCCATCTCAAAAAATCTCCATTTACAGTTACTTCTTTGTTAACTGCAATTGATATGCTTTTGGATCCAAAATCCTTTCAACTTGATAAAAATGTCGCCGTTCCAATTCTAGGAATATTGAATGGTTATAACAAAAATGAATTGGCTGCAGAAGTAGATTCTCTTTTGGAAAGAGGATTTAAAACATTCAAAGTAAAGGTGGGTTTTGATGTTCATTCCGACATCCAAAAAGTTAAGAATATTCAAGAGATTGTTCGGGGGAGGGCATTAATTCGTATCGATGGTAATCAAGGTTATAAACAAAATGAAGCAGTAGAGTTTGTTAGCCAGCTAAGTCCCGAGGACATTGAATTATTCGAACAACCTTGCATTGCTGGCGATTGGGAGTCGGCTCTAGTTGTTTCAAAGCATTCATTGGTGCCAATGATGCTTGATGAGTCTATTTATGGTGTTAGTGATATTGATAAAGCCGCAAATATTAATTGCGCCAAGTATATAAAAGTAAAGCTAATGAAATTTGGAAGCACCTTTAATTTAGTTGAGGCGATACGGCGTATTAAAGAGTGCAACATGATTCCTGTGCTTGGAAATGGTGTTGCAGCAGATGTTGGTTGCTGGATGGAAGCCCTGGTTGCCAACAATCACATTGAGAATGCGGGGGAGATGAATGGTTTTTTAAAGCCAACCAAATCATTATTAGAGAATCCTTTGAAATTTAGTAACGGGGCAATACAGATGGAAAAAAATTATATTCCGATTTTGGATAAGGAATATTTAAAAAGTACCGAAATTTCTAGATATAACTTTCACTAAATTAATTAATCATGCGCGCAATTCAAATTAAAAATTTTGGCGGTCCTGAAGCTCTTGAGATGGTTGATATACCTCAGCCCACAATTCAAGCAGATGAGGTTCTAATCAATGTTAAACATGCCGGTATTAACTATATGGATGTTTATATGAGAAATGGCTCTTATGCAAAATCTCATACTTATAAAACACCGCTACCTA